>NZ_JBHWYY010000001.1:0-122564 GCF_042728595.1 Isoptericola sp. NPDC060185
GGGGGGGGGGGCTCGGGGGGGCCCGCGGCGGGCGGGGCGCGGGGGGCCCCCCCAACGCCGCGGTCGTGGGGTTCCCGGGGGTAGCCGCCCCCACCGGCCCCCTCGGCCCCTGGCGGGGCCTCCCCCCCCCCGCACGGGACTGAGGATCCCGTTCCGGGAGGCCGTGGTCAGGATCGGTCAGCCGACCGGCTGCTCGCCGACCTCGCCGTCGACCGCCACGAGGCGGGCGCTGCCGTCGTCCAGGTCGTAGACCACGCCGACGACTGCGAGCCGGCCCGCGTCGACGGCCGCGGCGATCGCGGCCGAGTAGCCCCGCAGCAGGGCCACGGTGTGCTTGACGTGCTCCGTGCGGAGCACGTCGACGTCGATCGGGCCGTCGATGCCCTGGCGGCTCGTGAGCTCGGCGACGGACGGGATGACCTTGTCCACGACGGCGCGCACGAAGCCGGGAGGCTGCTCGCCCGTGCTGAGCGTGTGGGCCGTCGCCGCGACCGCGCCGCACGAGTCGTGCCCGAGCACCACGACGAGCGGCGTGTGCAGCACCTCGGTGCCGTACTCGATGGAGCCGAGCACCGTGGTGTCCACGACGTGCCCCGCCGTGCGCACCACGAAGACGTCGCCCAGGCCCTGGTCGAAGATGATCTCCGCGGCGACCCGCGAGTCCGAGCAGCCGAAGATCACGGTGTGCGGGTGCTGGGTGGTGCGCAGCTCGTGCCGGCGGACGGCGTCCTGGTCCGGGTGGTCCGGCTCGTCGCGGACGAAGCGGCCGTTGCCTGCGCGCAGCCGCTCCCAGGCCTCGGTGGGCGTGAGGGTCGCGTCGGGCGTGCTGCTCATGCGTGCTCCTTCGTGGTGGGGTCCAGCTCCCGGGCCCAGGGCGGGTTGGCGCCGGCACGCGAGACGGTCACGGCGGCGACGGCGGCGCACCGGGCCAGCAGCCGCTCGGTGTCGGCGACGGGGATCGTGCGCAGCGCGTCGCGCCGGGAGGCGCCGAGCAGGTCGGTGGACCACAGGCCGTCGAGGAGGGCTCCCATGAAGGAGTCTCCCGCGCCGACGGTGTCGACCACGTCGACCCGCGGGGCAGTGACCGCGACCTCGCCGGCCGCCGTGACCGCCGTCGCGCCCTCGCCGCCGAACGTCACCACGACGAGCGCCGGCCCCGTCGCCTGCCACGCGCGGGCGACCTCCAGCGGGTCGGAGCCGGGCGCGAGCCACGCGAGGTCCTCGTCGCTCACCTTGACGACGTCGGACAGCGCCACGAGCTCCTCGACCCGGGGGCGCACCGCGGCGGCGTCGCCCATGAGCGCGGGGCGGGCGTTGGGGTCGTAGCTGACCGTCGCGACGCGGCGCGCGTCCTCGAGCACCCGGCGCACGGCCGCGTCGCCGGGGGCGAGCATCGCCGCGATGGAGCCCGTGTGCACCGCGAGCGTCTCGTCGGTCGCTCCCGCGCCCGCGGGCACCTGCCACTCGAGGTCGAACTCGTAGGTGGCGGCGCCCGTCGCGTCGAGGGTCGCCTGCGCGACGCTCGTGCGGTCCGCGCCGTCGCTGCCCGGCGCCAGCGCCACGCGGGACTCGGCGAGCCACGCCCGCACGTCGTCGCCGCGGGCGTCGCGGCCGAGCCACGTCGCGAGCCGCACGTCGCGGCCCAGCCGGCCCAGGGTCAGGGCGACGTTCGCCAGGCTGCCGCCGGGGTGCTCCTCGCTCGTCCCGTCGGGGCGGTGCACCACGTCCACCAGGGCCTCGCCGACGGCGAGCACGTGCGCGCTCACGCGTCGCCCTCCTCGGTCTCGGCGGCGGTCCCGGGCTGGGGCTCGGCGTCCGCCCGGGCTGCCGCGAGGCGCTCGCGCGCGCCGTCGAGCCACTCCTGGCAGCGGGCGGCGAGGGCCTCGCCGCGCTCCCACAGGGCGAGGGACGCCTCGAGCGGCTCGCTGCCGGCCTCGAGCCGGGCGACGACCTGGACCAGCTCGTCGCGGGCCTGCTCGTAGCTCAACAAGGAGATCTCTGTCGGGGCGTCGGGGTTCGCGTCGGTCACGGGGGACAGTCAACAACATGGCGCCGACGCCATGACAGCGCCGTCCACCCGGCGGTCGGGGGCACGGCCGGAAATGCCTTGCGAGCGCGGGGGTGGTCGGGCAGCGTGCCCGCCATGGTTCATCTGGAGGTGGCGCACGTGGAGCACGTGCTGCCCGACGGTCGCACGCTGCTCGACGACGTCTCGTTCCGCGTCCCCGAGGGCAGCGCGACCGCTCTCGTCGGGCCCAACGGCTCGGGCAAGACCACCCTCCTGCGCCTGCTGTCGGGCGAGCTGACCCCGCAGGCGGGCTCCGTCACCGTCGCGGGCGGCCTCGGCGTCATGCCGCAGTTCGTCGGCTCCGTGCGCGACGCCAGCACGGTGCGCGACCTGCTCGTCGCGGTCGCCCCGCCGCGCATCCGCGACGCCGCACGCGCCGTCGACGCCGCCGAGCTGGCCATCATGGAGGTCGACGACGAGCCCGCCCAGCTCGCCTACGCGCAGGCGCTCGCCGACTGGGCCGAGGCGCGCGGGTACGAGGCCGAGACGCACTGGGACGTCTGCACCGTCGCGGCTCTCGGCATCCCGTACGAGCAGGCGCGCTGGCGAGAGGTGCGCACCCTGTCGGGCGGCGAGCAGAAGCGCCTGGTCCTGGAGTCGTTGCTGCGCGGCACCGACGAGGTGCTGCTGCTCGACGAGCCGGACAACTACCTCGACGTCCCGGGCAAGCGGTGGCTCGAGGACCAGCTGCGCGCCACCCGCAAGACGGTCCTGTTCGTCTCCCACGACCGCGAGCTGCTGGCCACGGCGGCCGACCGGATCGTGTCGATCGAGCCCGCGCCGTCGGGCGCGGACGCGTGGGTGCACGGCGGGTCGTTCGCGACGTTCCACGAGGCCCGGCGCGAGCGCTTCGCCCGCTTCGAGGAACTGCGGCGGCGGTGGGGCGAGAAGCACGAGCAGCTGAAGAAGCTGGTGCGCGAGCTGCAGCGCGCCGCGACGATGAGCGACGTCATGGCGGCCCGGTACAAGGCCGCCCAGACCCGCCTGCGCAAGTTCGAGGAGGTCGGTCCGCCGCCCGAGCCGCCGCGCGAGCAGGACATCCGCATGCGCCTGCGCGGCGGCCGCACCGGCGTGCGCGCGGTGACGTGCGAGCAGCTCGGCCTCACGGGGCTCATGCAGCCGTTCGACCTCGAGGTCTTCTACGGTGAGCGGGTCGCGGTCCTCGGGTCCAACGGCTCGGGCAAGTCGCACTTCCTGCGCCTGCTGGGCGGCGACGACGTCGCGCACACCGGCGAGTGGCGGCTGGGCGCGCGCGTCGTGCCGGGCGTCTTCGCGCAGACGCACGCGCAGCCGGAGCTGTTCGGCCGCACCCTCACGCAGGTGCTGTGGGAGGACCACGCGCGTGACCGCGGCGCCGCGATGTCCGTGCTGCGCCGCTACGAGCTGACCGTCGCCGCCGACCGCGCGTTCGACCGGCTCTCGGGCGGGCAGCAGGCGCGGTTCCAGATCCTGCTGCTCGAGCTCGCCGGCTGCACCGCGCTGCTGCTCGACGAGCCCACCGACAACCTCGACCTCGCCAGCGCCGAGGCGCTGCAGGAGGGGCTGGAGGCGTTCGAGGGCACCGTGCTCGCCGTCACGCACGACCGCTGGTTCGCGCGCGGCTTCGACCGCTTCCTCGTGTTCGGCGCCGACGGCACCGTGCGCGAGACGCTCGAGCCCGTCTGGGACGAGGGGCGCGTCGTCCGGGCGCGCTGACCCTCAGCCGCGGCGCGCCGCGGGCGTCGTCGTCCGGGACCGGCGGCCGGCGACGACGTCGAGCACGTTGTCGACGAGCCGCTCGGCGTCGTCCCCGGTCGCGGCGGTGATCCCGAGGGTGGAACCGAGGTGGGCCGGCGCGACGAGCAGCAGGACCAGGTCGAGCGGGTCGAGCTCGGCGGTGCCGCTCGCGTCCAGCAGCTGCTGGAAGAGGTCGAGCCGCGGCTGCAGCAGCTCCGCGGTGCGCTCGGGGCTCGTCCGCGCGTCGCGCGACGCGCGGACCAGCGCGTCGACGAAGGCGAGGCCGCCCGGGCGGTCGAACGCGTCGAGCAGGCCGCGCGTGTACGCGAGCAGGTCGGCGCGCAGGTCGCCGGTGGCACGGACCGGCGACGCGGCGTTGACGTCGGCCACCGCGACGTCGAGCACGAGCGCGTCCCGGGTGCGCCAGCGCCGGTAGATCGTCGCCGCGTGCACCCCGGAGCGGGCCGCGACCTCGGAGATCTCGGGCGCCTCGCCGCCCTGCTCTGCCATGAGCTCGCGCACCGCCCGGTGCACCGCCTCCCGGGTCCGGGCCGTGCGGCCGCCGGGGCGCACGGTCCCCGTCGACTGGAAGCCGGGGTCGGTCGCGTCGGTCATGACGACACCTTAACGCAACAAGCGTTGCGTCAGTGGCTCGAGCGCGCTACGTTGCAAACGCAACTTGGATCGCATCAACAGCGGAGGTGGCGGGATGTCCAGAGTGCTGGTGGTCGGAGCGGGGATCGCCGGGGACGCGCTCGCAGTGCTGCTCGACAGGGCCGGATGGCAGGTGACCGTGGTGGAGATCGCTCCCGACCTGCGGTCCGGCGGGCAGACCGTCGACCTGCGCGGGGACAGCCGGGACGTGCTGGACCGGCTCGGGCTCCTCGACGTGGCGCTCGGGGCCACGGTTGAGCAGCGGGGACTCGCGTGGATCGACGAGCGGGGCCGGCGGCGCGCCGAGATGCCCGTCGAGGCCTTCGGCGGGGCGGGCTTCGTCTCGGCCGAGGAGCTGCTGCGCTCCGACCTGGCCCGGCTGCTGCACGACGCCACCGGGCCGCGCACCCGCCACCGGTTCGCCGACACCGTGACCGGTCTGACGCCGACCGACCGGGGCGTACGGGTCCAGTTCCGCCGGCACGCACCGGAGGACTACGACCTCGTCGTCGGGGCGGACGGCGCGCACTCGACGGTCCGGCGTCTCGTCCTCGGGCCGGAGGAGTCGTTCCGGCACCCGCTCGGGCTCGCGCACGCCTGGTTCACGCTGCGGGAGACGCCGGACACCCCGCCCGTCGACGGCTGGTTCCTCATGCTCAACCTGCCCGGATCCAGGGTGGTCGAGGCGCGGCCGGGCCACGCCGGACGGCAGGAGGTCGGCTTCACCTTCCCGGCCACCACGCTGCCGCCTCGTGGGGACGCCGAGGCGCGGTTCGCCCTGCTCGAGCACACCTTCGCGGGGGAGGGCTGGCGCACGGCGGAGCTCCTCGCGGCGGCGCGCACGGCCGACGACTTCGCGCTCGACACGTACGACCAGATCCACGTCGACACGTGGTCGAGGGGGCGCGTCGTCCTGCTGGGCGACAGCGCGTGGTGCGCCAGCCCCCTGAGCGGGCTCGGCACGGCGCTCGCGCTCCGGGGCGCGGCCACGCTCGCCGACGCGCTCGGGGACGAGGCGCCGCCGGACGTGGCCGGGGTGCTCGCCGGGTACGAGGCCGCGATGCGCCCCGTGGTCGAGCGCGCGCAGGCCATGTATCCGGGGAGGGTCCGGTCGTTCGCACCGCGCACGCGGCTCGGCATCGCGACCATGACCGGCGTCATGCGGCTGATCCAACGTGGCCCGGTCGAGAGGTTCCTCACCCGACGCGTCGGGGAGTACGGGCGGGCGCCCGAGGCGGCGCCCGCCCCGTCCGTCACGACCGGCCGCTGAAGAAGGCGCGCAGGTCGGCCGCCAGCAGCTCGGGCTCCTCCATCGCCGGGAAGTGGCCGCCCTCGGGGTGCTCCACCCACTGGTCGATCGCGCCCCAGGCGTTGAACACCTTCGCCATCAGCGGGTGCGTGTCGAACACCGACCACGCGGACGGCACCTCGGCGGCGGAGAGCCAGTCCAGGCCCGAGTGCGACGCCTCGTAGTAGAACTGGGCGCTGGACGCGCCGCTGCGGGTGAACCAGTACAGCGACACGTTGGTCAGGAGCTGGTCGCGGTCGACGGACTCGTCCGGCGTGCGGCGGGAGGGGTTCGTCCAGGTCTGGAACTTCTCGGCGATCCACGCGAGCTGCCCGACCGGCGAGTCGGTGAGAGCCGGCCCGATCGTGTCCGGGCGGTGGTTCTGCATCTCGAAGTAGCCGTGCTCGGCGGCGTCGGCCGCGCGCACCGCCTCGATCTGCGCGACCTCGTCGGCGGTGAGCCCCTCGGGCATCGGGTACTGGTCGCCCACCATGCCGAGCGACCGGCCGTCGCTGCCGACGTGGGTGCCGATCACCCGCTGCGGGTACAGCGCGGCCAGGCGCCCGGTGGTGCCGGCGCCGATGTCGGTGCCGTGCACCGCGAACCGGTCGTAGCCGAGCCGCGTCATGATCTCGGCGTACGCCTCGGTGGTCCGCGCCACCTCCCAGCCGGTGCCGGACAGCGGCGTCGAGAACCCGAACCCGGGCAGCGACGGCACGACGACGTGGAACGCGTCGGTGAGCAGCGGGATCAGCCGCTGGTATTCGACGAACGACCCCGGCCACCCGTGGCAGAGCAGCAGCGGGATCGCGTCCGGGTTCGCGGAGCGGGCGTGGACGACGTGGAAGGTCTGGCCGTCGACGACGGTCGTGAACTGGTCGTGGGCGTTGAGCGCGGCCTCCTGGGCGCGCCAGTCGAACCCGTCGCGCCAGTGGTCGGCGAGCTCGCGCAGGTACGGCAGGGGGATGCCGCGGCTGAAGTTCGTGCGGTCGTCGCGGCCGGGCACGGGCAGGGGCCAGCGCGTGCGCGCCAGCCGGTCGCGCAGGTCGTCGAGATCGGCCTGCGGCACGTCGATGCGGAAGGGGACGAGGGCGGTGTCTGCGCGGTTCGTGGTCATGGCTCCACGCTCCCAGGGAACGCGGAAGACTTGCTTCCGCGATCGGTGAGAAACTCCGTGGATGCTCGAGACGTCGGCCCGCCTGCTCCACCTCCTTTCCCTGCTGCAGCTGCGGCGGGACTGGACCAGCGGCGAGCTCGCCGACCGGCTCGGGGTCAGCACCCGGACGGTGCGGACCGACGTCGGCAAGCTCCGGTCGCTCGGCTACCCGGTCGAGGCGCGCCCCGGGGTCGCCGGCGGGTACCGCCTGGCCGCCGGGACGGCGATGCCGCCCCTGGTGCTCGACGACGACGAGGCGGTCGCTGTCGCCGTGGGGCTCGGCGTCGCGGCGAGCGCGGGCGCGGACGGCGGGGAGACGTACCTCACCGCGCTGGCGAAGCTCGAGCAGGTGATGCCCTCGCGGCTGCGGCGTCGCGTCGAGGCCGTCCGCGAGGCCACCAGCGTGGTTCCGGGGACGGACCCGTCCCCGGACCTCGAGGTGCTCGGCGCGGTGGCCGCCGCGATCCGGGCGCACGAGCGGCTCCGCTTCGGCTACACCGCGCACGGCGGCGCCGAGACGGCCCGCCACACCGAGCCGCACCGTGTGGTGCGCTGGGGGTCGCGCTGGTACCTGCTGGCCTGGGACCTCGACCGGGAGGACTGGCGGGTCTTCCGGGTGGACCGGATCGCCCCGCGCCCGCCCACCGGCGCGCGGTTCCGGCCGAGGGTCGTCCCCGAGGACGCCGTCCAGCGGTACGTCGTGGCCCGGGTGGGGCGGGCGACGTGGCGCCACCGCGCACGGATCCTCGTCCACGCGCCCGCCGACGAGGTGGTCGCGAGGATCGGCTCGCCCCTCGAGGTCGAGGTGCTCGGGCCGCGGACGTGCCGCGTCGAGGTGGGCAGCGACGACCCCGATCAGCTCGCGCTCTGGGTCACCCAGCTCGGGATGGACGTCGAGGTGCTCGAGGGAGCCGAGCTCCGGGCGGCGTTCGGCCGGCTGGCGGAACGGTTCACGCGGGCGGCGCAGGTGCCGCCGTCGCCGTGACCTCGGCGTCGAGCGCACCCTCGGCGACGCGCACGTGCACGGCGTCGCCGGTCGCGACCTCGCCGGCCGCGCGGACCACGTGCCCGTCGGCGCGCTGCACGACGGCGTAGCCGCGCTCGAGCGTGGCCTGCGGCGAGAGCGCCCGGACCTGGGCCGCGAGCCGACCGACCTCCCCGGAGGCGCGCAGCAGCGCGGCGTCCAGGCAGTGACGGGCGTGCCGCACCTGCTGGGCGAGCTCGCGCTCGCGGGCGTCGAGGGTCGTCTGCGGCCGGGCGAGCACGGGGCGCGACCGCAGCGCGTCCAGGCCGTGCTGCTCGCGCTCGACCCGCCCCGCCGTCGCGGCGCGCATTCGGCGTCGCGCCTGGTCGAGGCGCAGCCGCTCCTCGGCGACGTCGGGGACCACGCGCTTGGCGGCGTCGGTCGGGGTGGACGCGCGGTGGTCGGCCACCAGGTCGAGCAGGGGGGCGTCCGTCTCGTGGCCGATGGCGCTGACCAGCGGCGTCGTGCAGGCCGCGGCAGCGCGCACCAGGGCCTCGTTGCTGAACGGCAGGAGGTCCTCGACGGAGCCCCCGCCTCGTGCCACGACGATCACCTCGACCTCGGGGCGGGCGTCCAGGTCGGCGAGGGCGGCGCTCACCTCGCGCACGGCGTCCACGCCCTGCACGGCGACCTCGCGGATCTCGAACCGCACCTGGGGCCAGCGGGCCCGCGCGTTGACGACGACGTCGTGCTCGGCCTTCGACTCCCGCCCGCACACCAGGCCGACGACGGCCGGCAGGAACGGCAGGGGCCGCTTGCGGTCGAGGTCGAACAGGCCCTCGGCGGCGAGCACCCGGCGCAGCTGGTCGATGCGGGCGAGCAGCTCGCCGACGCCCACCTGCCGCACGGCGGTGGCGCGCATCGACATCCGCCCCGTCTTGACCCAGAACTCCGGCTTGGCCTGCACCACCACGTGGTCGCCCACCTCGGGCTTGTGGTGCAGGCCGTCGAAGACGCGCGTCAGCATGTGCACCGGCAGGGACGCCTCGGCGTCCGTGTCGCGCAGCGTGACGAACTGCATCCCCGCCCGGGGCCGGTAGGTGTGCTCCACGACCTGGCCCTCGACCCAGACGAGCGACATCTTCGCGACGTAGTCCCGGATCTTCGCGGACAGCAGCCGCACCGGCCACGGGCGCTCCGCCGTCGTCTCGCGGGCGAGCTCGGGCAGGGGCTGGGGCTGGGCTTCCGGCTGGGCTTCCGGTGAGGACACGTCCGACACGGCGTCCAGCATGCCCCACGCCCCCGACGAGTTCGTCAGGCGCTCGTCCAGCGCCCGTCACAGGACGTCCACACGGGCCCACCTAGACTGGCCGCGTGACTGCGACAGCCCCGGCTCCGACCAGCCCGACCACCACCAAGCGCGTGCTCCTGGCCGCGCCGCGCGGCTACTGCGCGGGCGTGGACCGAGCCGTGGTGGCGGTCGAGAAGGCGCTCGAGACGTACGGCGCGCCCGTGTACGTGCGCAAGGAGATCGTGCACAACAAGCACGTCGTGGAGACGCTGCGCGACCGCGGCGCGATCTTCGTCAACGAGACGGACGAGGTGCCCGAGGGCGCCCGCCTCGTGTTCTCGGCGCACGGCGTCTCGCCGGCGGTGCGCGAGTCCGCCGCGGCGCGCAGCCTGGAGACCATCGACGCCACGTGCCCGCTGGTGACCAAGGTGCACAAGGAGGCCGTCCGCTTCGCGAAGGACGACTACGACATCCTCCTCATCGGCCACACGGGGCACGAGGAGGTCGAGGGTACGGCGGGCGAGGCGCCTGACCACGTCCAGGTCGTCAACTCCCCGGACGAGGTGGACCAGGTGGAGGTCCGCGACCCGCACAAAGTCGTCTGGATCTCGCAGACCACGCTGTCCGTCGACGAGACCATGGAGACCGTGCGCCGCCTGCGCGACCGGTTCCCCGAGATGCAGGACCCGCCCAGCGACGACATCTGCTACGCCACGCAGAACCGCCAGGTCGCGGTGAAGAAGCTGGCGCCGGAGTGCGACGTCGTCGTCGTCGTCGGCTCCGCGAACTCGTCCAACTCGGTGCGCCTCGTCGAGGTGGCGCTCCAGGCCGGCGCCCGGGCGTCGTACCGCGTGGACCGCGCGACCGAGATCGAGGACGCCTGGCTCGAGGGCGCCACGACCGTGGGCGTCACCTCGGGCGCGTCGGTGCCGGAGATCCTCGTGCAGGACGTCATCGCGCACCTCGACAGCCACGGCTTCGGCGAGGTCGAGGAGGTGCGCACCGCGACGGAGGACCTGATGTTCTCCCTGCCGCGCGAGCTGGCGCGAGGCCTCAAGGCCGCGGGCCAGGAGGAGAAGCGGCCCCGCCGCGGTGCGCGCACCGCGCTGCCGGTCGAGCCCGCCTGACGCCGGCTCAGCCGGCGGCGGACTCGCCCCTGTCGTCCGGCTCGGCGGCGCGCTCCAGGTCGCGCTGCGCGGCGTCGACGAGGGACTCGACCGAGTCGTCCCGCCCGCCCTCGACGCCGAGGATGCCGAGGTCGACGACCAGCCCCTCCTCGATGGCGAGCAGCTCCGGCTTCGTGACCGCGCGCGTGGTGTCCTCGACCGCCTTCAGCGGCTCGAGGGCCTGGCCGGCGTCGACCACCTTGAGCTCGACCATGCGGCGTGCCTGCGGCAGCACGCGGGTCTCGAGGGAGCCGACGAACGCGTTGTAGTGCTTGGTCGCGGCCGTCATCGACTGCCCGAGCTTGGTGATGCTCTTGGTCATCGTGACGATGCGGGCGTACAGCTCCTTGCCCGTCTGCAGCACCTTCTGGGCGTCCTCGGCGATGGCGTCCTGCTGCCACGCGTACGCCACGGTGCGCAGCATCGCCACGAGCGTCATCGGCGTCGCGACGAGCACCCGCTTGCGGATGGCGGTCTCGAGGAGGTCGGGCCGGCGCTCGACGGCGGCGGCCAGGATCGGCTCCGCCGGGACGAACATCACGACGAACTCGGGCGCCGCGTCGAACTGCGACCAGTAGGCCTTGTCCGCGAGGACGTCCACGTGCTTGGCGAGGTCCTTGGCGTGGGCGTCGAGCTCCTTGTCGCCGTCGGCGGAGCTCTCCGCCTGCTGGGCGCGCAGGTACGCGCTGAGCGGCACCTTCGCGTCGACCACGATCGTCTTGCCGCCCGCCAGGCTCACGACCAGGTCGGGGATGAGGGTCTCGCCCTCGGCCGTGGTGCGGTGCACCTGGGCCTCGAAGTCGACGTGGTCCATCATCCCGGCGGCCTCGACGACCCGCTTGAGCTGCAGCTCGCCCCACACGCCGCGGGTCTGGTTGGAGCGCAGCGCCGAGACGAGGTCGCTGGTGCCGACGCGCAGCTGGGAGTTGACGGTCTCGAGGTGCCGCAGCTGCTCGGTGAGCGCCGTGTGGCCCTTGATCCGGTCCTGCTCGGCGCTGTCGACGCGGGCGTTGACCTTGTCGAGGGTCTTGCTCATCGGGTCGAGCAGGGCGCGGATGGCCTGCTCGCGCTGGGCGAGCGTCTCGTCGTTCTTCTGGGTGCTGCGCTGCAGGCGCTCGTCCGCGAGGTCGAGGAACTGCTTCTGGTTGGCGGCCAGCGCGTCGTTGGCCAGCGCGCGGAACCGCTGCGCGGCCGCCTCCTGGTCGCCCTTCGCCTCCGCGAGCTGCCGCTCGAGGTCCTCGCGCACCTGCACGAGCAGGCGGTCGGCCTGCTCGCGGGCCTCCACGACGCGCCGGTCCGCCTCGTCACGGGCCCGGTCCAGGTCGCGGTCGGCCAGCTCACGCTGCTCCGCGAGGCGGCGCGCGGTCTCGTCGCCCGCCTGCGCCAGGCGGCTGCGCAGCTCGGCGGCGTCGCGGCGCAGGGTCTCGAGCTCGCCGTGCTGCGCCACCCGCTGCATCTCCTGCGACCGGCCCGCCTTGGCCGCGCGGTTCGCGTGCCCCATCCATCCCAGCAGCGCACCCAGCACGAGGGCGGCGGCGATCAGGAGCAGGGCGAGGGACGTCGTCATGGGCGACACGGTGTCACGGGGCACCGACAGGACCGAGCTCCCACGCGACGGAGCACTACGGTTGACCCGTGAGCGACCAGACCGGGCCGCCGCCCGCCGCCCCTGTCCCTGTCCCGCCCGACCTCGATGCCGCCCTCAGCCTGCGCGGGCTGTGGAAGCGGTTCGGCCAGAAGGTCGCCGTCGCGGGCGTCGACCTCGACGTGCCCACCGGATCGTTCTTCGGGCTCGTCGGCCCCAACGGCGCCGGCAAGACGACGTCCCTGTCCATGGCCACCGGCCTGCTGCGCCCCGACTTCGGCGCCGTGCACGTGCACGGCACGGACCTGTGGGCGCGCCCGGACGAGGCCAAGTCCCAGCTCGGCGTGCTGCCCGACGGGGTGCGCCTGTTCGACCGCCTCACCGGTGCGCAGCTGCTCACCTACGCGGGCCTGCTGCGCGGGCTCGACCGGGACACGGTCGCCGAGCGCACCGAGGACCTGCTCCAGGCGATGGACCTGACCGGGGACCGCGACACGTTCGTCGTCGACTACTCCGCCGGCATGACCAAGAAGATCGGCCTCGCCTCCGCGATGATCCACGCCCCGCGCGTGCTCGTCCTCGACGAGCCGTTCGAGGCCGTCGACCCGGTGAGCGCGGCGAACATCCGCGACATCCTGCGCGCGTACGTCAGCGACGGCGGCACGGTCGTGGTCTCGAGCCACGTCATGGACCTGGTGCAGCGGATGTGCTCGCACGTGGCGATCATCGCCGGCGGGCACGTGCTCGCGGCCGGGACCGTCGCCGAGGTGCGGGGCGAGCAGAGCCTCGAGGACCGCTTCGTGGACCTCGTGGGCGGCCGTCGGGAGTCGGAGGGACTGGCGTGGTTGCGCAGCTCGTCCGCCTCAAGCTGACCCTGCTGGCCAACACGTTCCGCCGGAGCGTGTGGCAGACGATCGGGCTCGTCGTCGGGTCCCTCTACGGCCTCCTGGTGCTGACCCTGGTGCTGGTCGCCGCCGTCGCGGGCGGCACCGCCGACCCCGCGCTCACCGGCCGGGTGATCACCGTGGCGGGGGCGCTGGTCGTCCTGGCGTGGTGGCTCGTGCCGGTCTTCGCGTTCGGCGTGGACGCCACCCTCGACCCGCGGCGCTTCGTGACGTTCGCGATCCCGCGGCGCACGCTGCTGGCCGGCCTCGCGCTCGCCGGGCTGGTGTCGATCCCCGCCGCGGTGACGACGCTCGGCGCGCTCGGCGTCTCGTTCGCGTGGTGGCGCGACCCCGCGGCCCTGGTGGCCGCCCTCGTCGGCGGCGTGCTGGCGACCGCGCTGTGCGTGGTCGGCTCGCGCGCGACGACGACGGCCCTGGCGCCGCTGCTGGACTCGCGCCGCTACCGCGAGGTGCTGATGGTCGTGGCGGTCGTCCCGATCCTGCTGATCGGCCCCGCGTTCGGGTGGGTGGCGAACGGCGTCGAGGTCACCGTCGACGGGTCCGGGTCGGGCGCGGTGGACGCCGTCCTGACCCCCCTGGCACAGGTGGTGGGCTGGACGCCGCTCGGCGCCCCGTGGGCCCTGCCGTCCGCGGTGCACGACGGCGCGTGGGGCCTGTTCGCAGCGCGCCTGCTCATCTCGGTCGGCACGCTCGCGCTCGCGTGGGTGGTGTGGGACCGGTCGCTCGCGCGCGAGCTCGTGACGCCGCGGGGCGGGGGAGCGGCCTCGGCCGCGAAGGGCCTCGGCTGGTTCGGCCGGCTGCCCGCGACGCCCACCGGGGCCGTCGCCGCCCGGGCTGCGACGTACTGGCTGCGCGACCCCCGGTACGCGGCGTCCGTCGCGATGGTGCCGCTGCTGCCGCTCGTGCTGCTGGCCGTCGGGGTCACGAACGGCGGCGGGGGCGGCCTGTTGCTCGTCATGGCACCCCTGGCGGCGTGGCTGCTCGGCTTCGGCATCTCGAACGACATCGGCTACGACAACACGGCGTTCGCCCTGCACGTCGCGACCGGGACGAAGGGCCGCGCCGACCGGTGGGGTCGGGTGCTGCCGGTGCTCGTCGCGGGCCTGCCGCTGTGCCTGGCGTTCGCCGTCATCGGCTGCGCCGTGGCCGGCCGGTGGGACGCCCTGCCCGCGATGCTCGGGCTCACCTGCGGGGTCCTGGGAGCCTCGCTCGGGATCTCGAGCGCGGTGTCGGCGCGCATGGTCTACCCCGTGCCGAAGCCGGGCGAGAGCCCGTTCAAGTCACCGCAGGGCGCGACGATGGCGACCATGGTCGCCCAGATGGCGGCGATGCTCGTCGTGCTCGCCGTGAGCGTCCCGACGCTCGCGCTGACGCTGCCCGCCGTGCTGATGCCGCAGGCCGCGCTCGGGTGGGGTGCGCTCGGCGTCGGGCTGGTCACGGGCGTCGTCGTCCTGCTGGTCGGCGTGCGCCTGGGGGCCCGCACCTACGACCGTCGGCTGCCCGAGCTGCTGCAGCAGGTCATGGCCTTCGGGTGACGAACCGTCCACCCGCCCGGGCGATTCCTGGGCGGGTGGTCATGGGCTCCCCAAGCGGGCTTTGCGACAATGGAGCACGTGACGTCCCTGAACCCCGAGCACCTGCCCCTGCCCGCGCGCTGGACGGCGTCGGCCCCCGAGCTCGGCGACCTGCCACGCCTGGGCGAGCTCCGCGGGGTGGTCGCGGCGCCCTTCACGGGCTCGTCGGTCGTGAACCAGGACGCCCTCGCCGCCGAGGTGGCGGGCCCGATGTCGTGGACGCGCCGCCAGGTGGTGGTGCGCGACCCGGCCGGCGAGATCCGGGCCTGGGCGACGGCGCACGACCGCGCCGCGGGCCGCGTCGTCGTGACCGTGGACGTCGACCGCGCCGCCGCCGGGGCCGACGAGCTCGCCGCGGGCGCCTACGGCTGGGCGGCGCGGCAGGGCCGTGAGCTCGCAGCCCTGCGCGGGCTGGGCCGCACGCAGCTCGACGCGGGCGCGTTCGCCGGGGACGACACGCAGCGGCGCTGGCTCGCGGCGGCCGGGTACGCGCAGGCGCGCTCGTGGCTGCAGATGTCGCGTCCGGTGCTGCCGGAGGAGGCGCTGCGCGGCGTCCTGCCCGACCCGAGGCCCGGCGTCACGGTGCGGCAGGTCGCGACCCACGAGGACGGCCTGCCCGTGGCCGACGACCTCCAGACCGTGCACCGCGTGCTCGAGGGCGCGTTCGAGGACCACTTCAACTCCTACCGCGAGAGCTTCGGCGAGTTCCTGGTGCGGCTGCGCGCGGACCCCGGGCACCGCTGGGACCACTGGTGGCTGGCGTTCGTCGACGACCCCGAGCGCCCGGGCGCCGCGCCCGAGCCGATGGGCGCCCTCGTCGGGGCCGCCCTGCCCTCGGGCGCGTCGGGCAAGGAGGGCAGCTACGTCGAGTACCTCGGCGCGGACCGCCGGGCCCGCGGCCGCGGGGTCGCGACAGCCCTGCTGTTCGCGGTCATCCGCGACGCCGCGGCGCGCGGGCGCGACCGGGTGGGCCTCGAGGTCGACGCCGACAGCCCGACCGGCGCCGCGTCGCTGTACGAGAGCTGGGGCTGGCGCACCCGGTACGTGACGGAGTCCTGGCACCAGGACGTCGACGCCTGAGTGTCCGTGCCCCGACCTACGGTCGTCGCATGACGACGTTCGGGCCGGACGACGAGCTGCAGGGCGCGCGGTTCGTCGAGGCCGACATGACGGGCGCCACGTTCCGACTCGTCCGGCTCGACGGCGTGCGGTTCGACCAGAGCTTCCTGCCCGGCGCGGTGATGCGGGGCGTCGACCTCACGGGCGCCGACATCGACGGCGAGATCACGGGGTTGCGCGTCAACGGCGTGGACGTCGTGCCGCTGATCGAGGCCGAGCTGAACCGCCGGTACCCGGGCCGCGAGCAGGCCAGGTCCGCGGACCTCGCCGAACAGCGGGCGTCGCTCGATGCCGCGCTCCGGCGCTGGGACGAGCACCTGGTCCGTGCCGCCAACCTCGGGCCACGGGCGGTCGACACGTCGGTCGACGGCGAGTGGTCGACGGCGCAGACGCTGCGGCACCTGGTGTTCGCCGTGGACGGCTGGATCCGGTACGGGCTGCGGGGGATCGACGACCCGTTCTGGTACGCCGGGCTGCCGTTCACCGAGTACGAGCCGGAGGTGGCGGCCCTGGGCGTGGACCTGGAGGCGACGCCCTCGTGGGAGGAGATCCTCGCCGTGCACGCCGACCGCATCGGGCAGGTGCACGCCCTGTACGACGAGCTCGCGGGCACCGACGTCACGGCCGACGCCCCGCGGCTGCCGCCCTGGGCGCCGGAGGGGCTCACCCGCGCGGTGCACGAGAGCCTCGGCGTCGTCGCGCGCGAGCACTGGGAGCACCTGCAGTTCGTCGAGCGCGACCTGGCGACGCTGGAGGAGCGCGCCGGCGGGCAGCGGTCGTAGGCCCGCCACGTAGACTCTCCCGACGTGGCACTCACCATCGGCATCGTCGGCCTGCCCAACGTCGGCAAGTCCACGCTCTTCAACGCTCTGACCCGCAACCAGGTGCTCGCCGCGAACTACCCGTTCGCGACGATCGAGCCCAACGTCGGCGTGGTCCCGCTGCCCGACCCGCGGCTCGACACCCTCGCCGGGATCTTCGGCAGCGAGCGCACCCTGCCCGCCACGGTGTCGTTCGTCGACATCGCGGGCATCGTCAAGGGCGCGTCGGAGGGCGAGGGCCTGGGCAACAAGTTCCTCGCGAACATCCGTGAGGCCGACGCGATCTGCCAGGTCACCCGCGTGTTCGACGACGGCGACGTCGTCCGCGTCGAGGGCTCGGTCGACGCCGAGGGCGACATCGAGACCATCTCCACGGAGCTGATCCTCGCCGACCTCCAGACGCTGGAGAAGGCGCTGCCGCGCATGGAGAAGGAGGTCAAGATCAAGCGGGGCGACGCCGCGCTGTTCGCGGCCGCCACCACCGCGCAGAAGATCCTCGAGTCGGGCACCACGCTCTTCCAGGGCGCGAAGGCCGAGGGCCTGGACCTCGCCGACGTCGCGTCGCTGCAGCTGCTCACGGCGAAGCCGTTCATCTACGTGTTCAACACCGACGAGGCCGGCCTCGCGGACCAGGGCATGCAGCAGCGTCTGCGCGACCTCGTCGCCCCCGCCGACGCCGTCTTCCTCGACGCGAAGTTCGAGTCCGAGCTCGTCGAGCTCGAGCCCGAGGACGCCGCGGAGATGCTGGCCGACTCCGGCCAGGAGGAGGCGGGGCTCGACCAGCTCGCCCGCGTCGGCTTCCACACGCTCGGCCTGCAGACGTACCTCACCGCCGGCCCCAAGGAGTCCCGCGCCTGGACGATCCGCAAGGGATGGACGGCCCCGCAGGCCGCCGGCGTCATCCACACCGACTTCGAGCGCGGCTTCATCAAGGCCGAGGTCATCTCGTTCGACGACCTGGTGGAGGCCGGCTCCGTGCAGGCCGCCCGCTCCGCCGGCAAGGCGCGCGTCGAGGGCAAGGACTACGTCATGCAGGACGGCGACGTCGTGGAGTTCCGCTTCAACGTCTAGATCGCGAGGGAACCACGGACCGTGAGGAGCTCCGCACCCCGTCAGGGTGAGGACGGGCGCGAGGAGCGGGCGACGACGGGTAGCGAGCACTCCCGCCTGATCATCGTCCGCGGGAACTCCGGCAGCGGGAAGACCCGGCTGGCACAGGCGATCCGTGCGGCGCGGCCGCGCGGCGTGGCGATCGTCGGGCACGACGTGCTGCGGCGGGAGATCCTGCACGTCCGTGACCATCCGGGCGCGCTGAGCGTGCCCTACATCGACCTGTCCGCACGGTTCGCGCTCGACCACGGCCTCGACGTGGTGGTCGAGGGCATCCTGCACTCCGAGAGCTACGGCGAGATGCTCGCGCGGCTGCGGGACGACCACGTCGGCGTGACCCGCTGCTACTACTACGACCTCCCCCTGGACGAGACGCTGCGGCGGCATCGGACCAAGCCGCTGGCGGCCGAGGTGTCGGAGGCCGACGTCGCCTCCTGGTACCGCAGCGAGGACCGGGTCCCCGCCCTGGACGAGTCGGTGTTCGACGCCACGGTCAGCGCCGCCGCCGCCCTGGAGCGGGTCCTCGCCGACGCCGGGTGGACCACCTCTCACCCGCGAGGGTGAGCGGATGCCCCGTGCGGAGGATCCCTGCGCGCGCCGACCCGGCCAGCCTGGACGCATGGATACGACGACCGACACGCGCCCCCTCGCCCCGACCGTCCCGTTCTCCCGCACCCGCCGGGTCGCCGGCGGTGTCGGCGCGCTCGCCCTGGTCGGGCTGGGCATCGCCCACACCGTCACGAACGCCGCCGGCTTCGCCGCCGACCCGGAGGGCTCCTGGCCGCTGTTCCTGATCTTCGGGGCGGGGCTCAGCGTCCTGCTGTGGGCGCTCGCCGTGGTCGCCTGGCGCTACTCGCGGCGGGGTGCCGGGCCGGTGGCGCGCGTCGTCGTGCTCGTCGCCGGAGTCCTCTGCTGCGCGCTGGCCGCCAACGTCCTGCGGGTGCACCCCGAGCTCGTGCTCTCGCCCGCCGGCCCCGGTCCGTGGTCCCTGGTGGCCGGGCCGGCGCTCCTGGTCGCGGCCGCACTGCCGCGGCGACGGGGATAGCTCGGAGCGCGCTCAGACGACCCGGCGGACCTCCTGCGGCCAGCCGCACGCCTCGGCCACCTTGCCGGCCCACGTCGTCGCGGCGTCGTCGTCGGGGACGTCGATGATGGTCAGGCCGCCGACCCGCTGCTGCGTCGGGGCGAACGGCCCGGCGGTGATCACGGGCGCGCCGCCGGTCGCGTCGGCGGAAAAGGCGCTGGCGTCGTCCTCGTCCACGCCGCCGGCGAACACGAGGACGCCGGCGTCCCGCATGTCGTCGACGACGGCGTTCGCGAGCGGCCCGCGCCCGGCGAACCACTCGGGGGTGTGGTCGCCCACCCACTGCTGGTTGAAGTAGATGATGTAGTGGCTCACCGTCGCTCGTCCCGTCGCCGTCGTCGGATGGTTCCCGCGCAGCACGCTACTCCCGGGAATCACGTTGCGCCGCGGTGCGACGATGCCTGGCATGACCCTCCCGACCCCGGTCCTTCCGACCGAGCGACTGACGCTGCGCCCGTTCGCGGTGGCCGACGGCGACGACCTGTTCGCGCTGCAGAGCGACGCGTTCGTGCTGCGCTACTGGGACTCGCCGCCGTGGCGCGACCGGTCGCGGGTCGACAGCTTCCTCGACCGGTGCCGGCGGATGGAGAAGGAGGGCAGCGGCGCGCGGGTGGCCGTCGAGCGCGCCACCGACGGGGCGTTCGTCGGCTGGTGCACCTTCCACGACTGGGACCCGGGGTTCCGGAGCGCCTCCCTGGGCTACTGCTTCACCCAGGCCTCGTGGGGCCACGGCTACGCGACGGAGGCGGCCCGCGCGCTGCTCGGATGGGCCTACGACACCCTCGACCTCAACCGGGTCCAGGCCGAGGCCGACACGCGCAACGCGGCGTCGGGCCGGGTGCTCGAGAAGCTCGGCTTCGTCCTCGAGGGCACCCTGCGCGAGGACTGCGTCGTGGACGGCGTCGTGTCCGACTCGTGGGTGTACGGCCTGCTGCGACGTGACTGGGCGGGCTCCCGGGGGCACGCCTGAGCCGCATCAACCCCCGCAGACCTCGTCCACCGCGAAGACGGCCGTCCCGTCGCTCGTCCACAGCGGGGTGACCTCCGGGTACGCGTCGTCCCAGGCGGCATCGAACGGGATCCTCCCGCCGTCCTCCGCGTCCTGGAAGAACTGGAGTGCGACGTCGTCGGTCAGGAAGACCGACGAGCAGACGGCGTCGACCACCGTGCGCAGGGTGTCCGCGTCCACCGCCGGGCCGGGCTGGAACACGTCCACGGACATCTGCTGGGCGAAGCCGTTCTTGTGCGACCCCACGTCCACGGTGTCGGCGTCGGGCAGCGCCGCGTCCACCGCGGCGGCGACGGCGTCCTCGGGCGGCGCGTCGCCCCTCTTGCCGGAGATCTCGTCGGCCGGCGCGTTGCAGCCGGAGAGCAGGAACGCCCCGCCCGCGACCAGGGCCAGCGTCGCGGTGCGTCGTCGGGAGCGCGACGTCGTGGGAGTGGTCAAGTCCGTTCGTCCTTCGTGGAGGGTGCCGGACGGTCCGGCGGGGGAGATGCTGCTCTCGGCATACCATCATCCCCTCCCCACGGCGACGTGGTGGAGCCACGCCCCGACGACCCGATGAGGCCCCGTGACCGACCCCGACCGCGCCGCCGAGCGCGCGATCGACTTCCGCCCCCTGACGGAGCCCGTCGACCAGCGGCTCGTCCCGGCGTACGACGCGGAGCTGCACCGACGGGCCGGCCTCCGCGCGCCGTCCGGCGGGTCGGGCGCCGGGTGCTTCGTCGCCATCGCGCTCCCGATCGGGCTGCTGTTCGCGGGTGCGTTCTGGATGGGCTACGCGTCGCGCCCGACCGAGTGGGGGTGGGCGCTGGTGGCCGGCCTCATCCTGGTCGGCACCTTCGTGCTGTGCGTGCGGGCGATCGTCGTCGGGGCGCAGAACGCGGCCCAGATGCCGTCGCGCCGGTACCGCGTGGCGCGGTTCGCCGAGGCGAACGGGCTGACCTTCGAGCTGGTGGAGCAGGGGCCCGAGCCCGCGGGGCTCCTCCTCGGCAAGGGGAGCGACGGGCGGCTCGAGCGCGTCCTGCGGTGGCCGGACGACGGGATCGAGGCGGGCACCTACCACTACGTGACGCGGAGCGTGAAGTCGACGACGCCGTGGTCCTACGACTACGCGCGCATCCGCGGCCTCGGGTCCGCGCCGGAGCTGTTCGTCGACGTGCGGTCGACCGGGTCGCGCCGGCGGCTCTACCGCCCCATGCACTCCTACGGGGCCCGGACCGGGCTCGACGCGCCGGGGGGCGCCCACTTCACGATGTGGACCCTGCCCCGGAGCACCGCACGGGCCCGGCGCTTCGTCGACGACGAGCTGCTCGAGCTGCTCGCCCTGCGGGACGTGAACCTGGAGCTCGCCGGCGACGACGCCTTCGTCTACCTCCGCCTCGACACGATGGTCCCGATGACGGACCCCGACCTGTGGCGCTGGCTCCTGGACCTCGCCGCCGTGCTCCGCGAGCGCGCCCGCGCCTGAGACCATCGCTGACGAGACGACCGATGCGGAAGACCCCATGAACGAGGTGACCGTCCGTCCCTGCGCCGGGCCGGAGGAGTATCCCCGCCTGGTCGCGATCTGGCGGTCCGCCGTCGACGCGACGCACGACTTCCTGGCGGACGACGACCGCGCGCGGATCGAGGAGCTGCTCCCGACCGCGTACCTCCCGCACGTGCGGCTGTTCGTCGCCGAGCGGGCCGGCCGCGTGGTCGGCTTCGCGGGCGTGTCCGGGGCGTCGCTGGAGATGCTGTTCGTCGACGCGGCGGACCGGGGGAGCGGCGTGGGGAGCGCGCTCCTGGCGCACGTGGTCGACGAGTGCGGCGTGACGACCGTCGACGTGAACGAGCAGAACACGCAGGCCGTCGGCTTCTACGCGCGGGCCGGGTTCACGGTGACGGGCCGGAGCCCGGTGGACGACGAGGGTCGGCCGTACCCGCTGCTGCACCTCGCGCTGACGCGATAGCCGGCTCGCTCAGCGGTCGTCGCCGGGCGGCGGCAACTGCGGGTAGTCCGCGACCGGGTAGACGCCGACGGCGAACCCGTGCACCTGGTCGCCGCGGCGCGGGAGGGTGTCGAACTCCTCGACCAGCGCCGCCATGCGGTGCCAGAACTCCTCCTTCTGCGCCTCGTCGATCCGGGCGTGCCGCAGGAATCCCCACAGCTGCCCCTCGAGGTACGCGGGCCGGGACTCGCGGGCGGCGACCTCGAGGTCGTTGAAGTCCAGCGGCCGGACGCCGCCGTCCTCGCCGTCGCCCGGCTCCTCGAGGGAGACGTGGAACAGCCGCGCCGTCCGGCCGTAGAACGCCTCGTCGATCGCACGGACCCGGCGGGTGCGGACCACGGTCAGCAGGCCCGCGTCGGTGAGGACCTTGACGTGGTGGGCGACGGTGCTCTTGGGCCGGCCCACGGCGGAGGCGAGCTCGGTGACGCTCGCGGCCCGCTCGTGGAGCAGGCCGAGGATCGTGGTGCGCAGCGGATGGGCGAGCGCGCGGACCTGGTCGGGCCGGGTCAGCGCCCGCCTGTCCTCGAGGTCGTAGTCGGGGGTCTTGCCGTCCATGGCTGCCGATACTAACGTTCTAGAACGTTCGAACAATCTGGATCGTTGGAGGAGTCATGGCCGAGATCGTCCTGTTCCACCATTCCCAGGGGCTCACCGCGGGGGTGCTGGCGTTCGCCGACGTCCTCGCCGCGCAGGGGCACACCCTTCACGTCCCCGACCTCTTCGACGGCCGCACGTTCGACGACGTGGAGAGCGGCGTCGCCCATGCGCAGGAGATCGGGTTCGACACCGTGCTCGACCGGGGCGCGGCCGCCGTCGAGGGGCTCCCCGACGCGCTGGTGTACGCGGGCTTCTCCATGGGCGTGATGCCCGCGCAGCGGCTCGCGCAGACCCGCCCGGGCGCGGTGGGCGCCCTCTTCCTCGACGGCTGCCTGCCCGTCGCGGAGTTCGGCTCGTGGCCCGACGGCGTCCCGGTGCAGGTCCACGGCGGGTCCGACGACGCGTGGTTCGCCGAGGACCTGGAGGCGGCCCGCGAGCTGGCCGCCTCCGTGGGCGAAGCCGAGCTGTTCCTCTACCCCGGCACGGCGCACCTGTTCGCCGACTCCTCGCTGCGGGGCCACGACCCGCAGGCCGCCGCCCTCCTGCTCGAGCGCGCGCTGCCCTTCCTCGCCGCACTCACCCGGGGGGCTGATCCGGCATGATGCGCGGGTGATCATCCGCCGCGGCGAGCGCGCCGACGTCCCCGCCGTCCTCGAGCTCTGGGCGGTGGCCGGGGAGAACGCGTCCCGGCCGGCCGACGACGCCACCCTGGTCGAGAACCTCCTGCGCCGGGACCCGGACAGCCTCCTCGTCGCCGAACAGGACGGCGCGATGGTCGGCACCGTGATCGCCGGCTGGGACGGCTGGCGTGCGCACCTCTACCGCCTGGCGGTGGCCCGCGAGGCGCGCGGGCAGGGCGTCGGCCGCGGCCTCGTGGAGGCCGCCGAGGACCGGCTCCGCGCGCTCGGCGCCATCCGGTTCGACGCGATGGTGCTGTCCGCGAACGACCTCGGGGCGCGCGCCTGGTCCGCCCTCGGATACCGGCCCCAGGACGACTGGACGCGGTGGGTCAAGCCCGCCTGAGCCGTGCTCCCGCGCGCGGCGGCGAGGACGGGGCGCCGATACTGGACGGCATGAGCCTGTACGAGGACGTCGGGGGCTTCGACGTGCTGCTGGCGGTGTGCCGGCGGTGGAACGCGCTGTGCCTGGCGGACCCGGCCGCGGCGCACCCGTTCTCTCACGGCACGCTGCACCCGCAGCACGACGAGCGGCTCGCCGCCTACCTCGCCGAGGCGACGGGCGGGCCGGCGCTGTACACCGGCGGCTACGGGGACGAGGCGAAGGTGCAGCGCATGCACGCGGGCAACGGCGAGCACCCGGAGCTCGACGAGGTGTGCGTCCGGCTCTTCCGGCGCGCGCTCGACGACGCGGGCGTCCCGCCCGCTGCGGCCCGGCGGGTCGGTGACTACTTCGAGCGCTCGACGGTCGCGATGCGCGCCTACGCCGGCGGTCGCGACGGGGTGCCGTCGGGGCTCCCGCTCCCGCGGGCGTGAGGGCGGTCAGGCCGCGGTGACCGGTGCCCCCGCGACGGCGTCCGCGAGGGCGCGGACCAGCGGGTTGCGGTCGCCCGCGCGCCAGGCGAGCGCCCAGCGCACCGGCGGGGCGTCGCGGACGGGCACGTACACGAGCCCGGGCCAGGAGTAGAACCGGGCGGCGTCCGCGGCCGTCGCGGCGACCGCCTGCCCGGTGCTGACGACCGCGAGGATGTCGTCCCAGCTCGTCACCTCGGGGCCGCGCGGCACGGGGCGTCCCGACGGGGTCCGGGCGGGCTGGAACGTCGTCTCGGTGGCTGCGGGGATGGGCGACCGGTGCGCGGGGAAGGTCAGGTCGGCGTAGTCCTCGAGGCCGACGGAGGGGCGCCCGGCGTACGGGTGGCTCGCGGCCATGACCAGCATCACCGGCGACGTGTGGGTCACCGGGCCGATCACGACGTCGGGCTCGTCGACCGGCAGCCAGAGGTGGGCGACGTCGACCGCCCCGGACCGCAGCGGCGTGAGCGGGTCGACGACGTTCAGCTCGCGGTGCACCAGCCGTGCCGCGGGATGCGCGGCCCGGAACCGGTCGACGACGTCCCGGATCATCCAGCTCTGCGGCCCCATGGCCCCCAGCACGAGGGTGCCGCCGGCCGCGCGGGCGCTCGCGGACGCCGCCTCCACCGCGTCGAGGATCTGCGCGTACGCGGGCCGCAGGGCCCGGGCGAGCTGCTCGCCGGTCTCCGTGAGCCGCACCGTCCGGGAGGTGCGCTCGAACAGCGGGGCGCCGATGCGGCGTTCCTGCGCGCGGATGGCGTGGCTCACCCGCGACGGCGTGACGTGCAGCCGCTCCGCGGTACGGGCGAAGTGCAGCTCCTCGGCCAGGGTGAGGAAGACCTCGATGTCCCGCAGCTCCATGACCATGACTCTAGGTCCATGACTCCGGGGTCACGGCTGCGTTGCGGAGGTCGCCGTTGATGACCCGGAGCCGCCCCTCCAGGCTGGTGGCGGGCGCCCGCACGGGGCGCCCGGGACCACGGCACGACGACCACGGCACGAAGGAGCGGGACATGCGGATTCTCATCTCGGGGGCGAGCGTCGCCGGGCCGGCGCTGGCGTACCGGCTGGTGCGCCAGGGGCACGACGTGACGGTCGTGGAGCGGGCCCCGGAGGTCCGGGCCGGCGGGTACGCGGTCGACTTCCGCGGCGAGGCCTTCGACGTGCTGGAGCGGATGGGCGTGCTGGACGAGGTGCGCGGCCACGACACGCGGATGCGGGGCACGGTGCTCGTCGACGCGGACGGCGCGCGGGTCGGCGAGCTGCCCCCCGAGGAGTTCTCGGGCGGCCTGGAGGTCCCCAAGGCGGACCTCACGCGCATCCTGCACCGCGTCACCGCCGAGGACGTCCGCTACGTCTTCGACGACTCGATCCGCGCGCTGACGCAGGACGAGGACGGCGTGCACGTCACGTTCGAGCGTTCGGCGCCTGGCACGTACGACCTGGTCGTCGGGGCGGACGGCGTCTGGTCGGCGGTCCGCCGGCTGGTGCTCGGCCCGCACGACGCCCACGTGCGCCACCTCGGCATGTCGGGCGCGGGCTTCACCACGGCCAACCGGTTCGGTCTCGACCACCAGGTGCTGCTGCAGGCGGTCCCCGGGCGCGCGGTGCTGGCGTTCAGCGCCCACGACGCGGAGCGGATGACGGTGAGCCTGTCGTTTGCGACGGACTCGGCCCGGGCCGACCGCCTCGGGCGTGCCCACCAGGAGGAGCTGGTCCGCGCCGCGTTCGAGGGCGCGGGCTGGGAGGTGCCGCGCCTCCTGCGCGACATGGCCGCCGCGGACGACTTCCTCTTCGCGTCCACCTGCCAGGTCGAGCTGGACCGCTGGTCCGTGGGCCGGGTCGTGCTGGTCGGCGACGCTGCCGCCTGCGCCGCCCCGACGTCGGGCATGGGCACGTCCCAGGCGCTGGTGGGCGCCGACGTCCTCGCGCGCAGCCTCAACGACGCCCTGGCCGCGGGCGGCGACCACAGGGACGCCTTCGCCGCGTACGAGCGCGAGCTGCGGCCGTCCGTTGCCGCGAACCAGGCGAAGGGCCGCGCGGCCGTCGCGCTGCTCGGCGGGTGACGGCCGCGCCGCCGGGGCCCAGGCAGCAGGCCTACCATCGGCCGGTGCCGACGATCGTGCTGACCACCGAGATCCCGTCGTCCACGGAGGCGTGCTTCGCGGCGAGCCTGTCGGTGGACGCCCACGCCGCGTCGATGAGCAGGTCGGGGGAGCGCGCGGTCGGCGGCGTGACGACGGGGCTCATGGGCCTCGGCGACACCGTCACCTGGCGGGCGCGGCACTTCGGGGTGCCGTTCCGGATGACGTCGCGGATCAGCGCGCACGACGCGCCGCACCGCTTCGTGGACGAGCAGGTGACCGGGCCGTTCCGGCGGTGGTGGCACGAGCACCGGTTCGAGGCCGTCCCCGGCGGCACGCTGATGACGGACGTCGTCGAGTTCACGTCGCCCGCCGGGCCGCTGGGCCGCCTGGTCGACCGTGTCGTCCTCACCGGGTACATGACGCGGCTGCTGCGCACCCGGAACCGGTGGCTCCTGGCGGCGCTCTCGCCGCGCGACTGAGCCGGCCGGCGGGCGCGAACGTGCGGGACACCACACCCGCCCCACGCCCCACGGTCAGGGGACGCCCAGCCGGTGCTGCCTACCCTGGGCGCGATGTTGCTCCAGGCTCCCGACGCGCCCGTGCGCGCCCTCGACGGCTCGCACCTCGACACCCGGGCGGTACGCGCGAGCCGGCCCGACGAACAGCTCGCCCGCCTCACCTCCGCGCCCGCGCTCCTGACCGGGCTGGTCGTCGTGACGCTGCTCGCCGCCGGCCCCTTCCGGCAGGTCGACGAGGCCGCGCACGGGTTCTGGGCCCGGCGTCTCACGCCCGGCCTGCAACCGCTCATCCAGCACGTGCTCGACCCGATCGCCGGGCAGGCGGTCTGCCTCCCGGTGCTGCTGGCCGTCGCCGGCACCCTCGCGTGGCGGCGTCGCACGTGGCGGCCGTTGTGGTGCGCGGCGATGGCGGAGCTCGCGTTCTACGGGGGAGTCGGCCTGCTGAAGGTGCTGCTCGCGCGGCCGGCGCCCACCACCGACGACGCCGACCTGTTCGACGGCGGGCTGCGTCAGCTCGGCTGGAGCGGGATCAGCTTCCCGTCCGGGCACGCCGCGGAGGCGGTGCTGATCTACGGCACCGCCGTGTACCTGGTCGGCCGCTGGACGCGCGCGTCCGCGCGCACGATGCGCTGGCTGCGTCTCCTGGTCGGCCTGGTCGCCCTCGACGCGGTGGCCGTGTCCTACTTCCTCGGCTGGCACTGGATCAGCGACCTGGTGGGCGGCCTGCTGGTCGGCGGGCTCCTGCTCCGGCTGCTCGTGGAGGCCGACCGCCGCGACTGGCGGCTGCGACCCCGGCGCGCGGTGGCGCGACACCTCTGACGCCCCCGACCTGTGCCCTTGCGCGGCGCGGGCGGCACTGGGAGCGTCGTCCGGATGAGCAGTCCTGCACCGTTCCCTCCGACGCGGGGCCGGCACGTCGCCGCCTTCGTGGGTGGCCTCCTCGTCGGCAACAGCGCCCCGCACCTGGCGTCCGCCGCGACGGGCCGTGAGCATCTCACCCCGCTGGCGGGCCGCCGGTCGTCGGCGCTGGTCAACCTCGCCTGGGGTGCGGCCAACCTCGCCGGCGGGCTGGCGCTCGTGCGCGCGGCGGCCGGGCCCGGCCGCCGGTGGGACCGCCGGCTCGTCGCGTTCGAGGCGGGCGTCGTGACGTTCGCGGCCTGGATGGCGGCCAGCGAGAGCCTGGCACCGCTCAACTCCGGGCCCGACGACGCCCACCGCGGCGGTCAGACGACGACGGCCGCGCCGGCGAGCACGAGGTAGACGCCCCCGGAGGTGGCGCCGAGGCGGCGCCGGGCGCGCTCGGAGGCGCGCAGCCGCCACGACATCCGGTCCGCGACGAGGGCGTACCCGCTGTCGACGAGGGCCGCGAGCACGACGAACGCGCCGCCGAGGATCGCGAGCTGCGGCGCGACCGCCCCGCGCCCCGGGTCGGTGAACTGGGGGAGGAACGCGAGGAAGAAGAGCGCCGTCTTCGGGTTGAGCACGTCCACGAGGACGCCGTCGGCGACGAGCCGCCACCCCCGCGGCGCGTCCTCACCCGTGGCCGCGGCCTCACGGGCCGGCGTCCCCGCGCCGCTCCCGGGCTCGGGCCGGAGGCGCGCGGCGCGCAGCTCGCGCACGCCGAGCCAGACGAGGTAGGCGGCACCGGCCCAGCGGACGACGCCGAACAGGACGGGCGACCGCTCGAGCAGGGCGGCCAGTCCGGCCGCGGCGGCCACCACGTGCAGGGCCGCCCCCGTCTCGAGCCCGACCATCGACAGCAGGCCCGCCCGTCGTCCGAGGGTGGTGCTGCGCGCGACGACGTACACGACCGACGGCCCGGGCACGGCGAGCGTGGCGAGGGACGCCCCGAGGAACCCGAGCAGCGCGGGCGCGGCCGGCAGCAGGCCGGTCACGGCCTGGGCGGAGGCGAGCGCCTGCGGGGTCATGGTGGGGAGAGAGGGGCCGGACGGTTGTCCGTGACACCCGTCCGGCGCCCCGGGTGCCGGCGCGGCGGGCGCGGACGAGGATGGCGGGCATGGCGGACTGGACGGTCGTGCAGGTCACGGACCCGGCGGAGCTCGTCGCGGCGTCCCACCTCTTCGACGCGCCCGTCCGGCCGGACGGAGCGGCCGACACGCTGTCGAGGCCCGGCCACGTCGTGCTCCTCGCGCGGGGGCCGGACGGGCGCGACGTCGGCTTCGTGTCCGGGGTGGAGATGCGGCACCCGGACAAGGAGCCGGAGATGTTCCTGTACGAGCTCGGCGTCGACGAGCCGTGGCGGCGTCAGGGCGTGGCGTCCGCGTTGCTCGCGGCCCTGCGCGACCACGCCCTCGCCCGCGGCTGCCGCGGGATGTGGACCGGCACGGAGGCGGACAACGTCGCCGCGCTCGCGAGCTACCGTGCCGCGGGCGCGCAGATCGACCGCGACTCCGTCTTCGTCGTCTGGGACGACCTGGCCGGCGCGCCCGCGGGCTGAGCGAGGCGGCTCAGTCCCAGACCCCGCGATCTCCGGCGACGAGCGCCTCGAGCATCAGCTCGTGCGGGCCGAACAGAGGGGTCGGCAGCGCGTCGAGGCGGAACCAGCCGAGGGCGACGGTCTCGGTGCCGTCCGCCCTGAGCTCGCCCGCCACGACCCCCGCGACGAGCGCCGTGACGACCGACTGGACGACGTCTCCGTTCGGGTAGGTGTGCGGCCGTGGCCCGGAGAAGACGCCGAGCAGGTCGTGCGGTTCCACGACGAGGCCTGTCTCCTCGAGGGTCTCGCGCACGGCGGCCTGCGACACGGTCTCGCCGAGCTCCAGCGCCCCACCGGGCAGGCCCCACGGACCGCCGGGCTCACCCCGTTGCTGCAGCAGCACCCGGGTCGAGCCGTCGTCGTCGTGCTCGAGGACGGCGCAGCAGGCAGCCGGCAGGAAGAGCGGGTCGTGGCCGACCACGGCACGCAGGCGCCGGACGTAGCTCTCGGGCCGGCTCCCCGGCTCGCGCCCTGGGTCGCTCGCTGGCTCGCTCACGGGCACCGACCCTAGCGGTGCGGGCTGCACGCTCAGCCGCGGAGCGCCGCCAGCCAGGGCAGGAGAACGGGCAGGACGGCGTCGGCCTGCATGGCGGACATGTGGTCCTTGCCGGGCAGCAGGGCGACGGTCCAGCCGGCGGCCTCGAGCTCGGGGCGCCGGCGGGCGACGGCGCCGGCGATGACGACCTCGACGTCGCCCCAGCCGGGGCCGTAGACGATGTCGTCGTCCGCGCCGACGACGGCGAGGCGCGGCACGCGCAGGGCGAGGGAAGCGGCGTCGTCGAAGTCGTCGAGCGACTCGTAGAGCGTCACGTACTGCCCGGTCTGCTCGGGGCTCTGCGTCATCTCGACGGAGCCCCAGTCGCCGGGCTCGGGGGCGGGCGTCGCCGCGGGCCGCGGGGCGTCGCGATGGGCGAGGGCCAGCCGGTGCGCGGCGCGGGTCACGGCGAGCATCGCGGCGTACGGGCCGTCGAGGGGCGGGTAACCGCCCATGGCCAGGCCGGTGAGGCGGTCGGTGCGCAGCGCGAGCTGCAGCCCGGCGAGCGCCAGCCACGAATAGCCGTAGTAGGCGAATCGGTCGGTACCCGCGGCGTCGGCGACGGCGAGGAGATCGTCCGCGACGGCGTCGGCCGTCAGCGTGCCGGGCCGGGGGTGGGCGGCGAGGTGGGCCTCGTAGTCGGCGGCGACGACGCGGAAGCCGGCGTCCGCGACCCTGTGCGCGAGGACGGCGCCGAGGTCGGGGTCGGCGCCCCAGGCGCGCATCGCGTCGGCCTGCGGCCCGTCGAGCGGGGCGGTCCGGACGGGGAGCAGGACGGCAGGGCCGTCGCCGAGCGTGGTGACGTCGAGGGACGATCCGTCGGGCAGGGCGGCGGTGGGCATGGCGGTCTCCAGCAAGGGGGCGAAGTTACGCCTTACACTGTAAGCAGATGAGAGGATCGGGGCAATGGACGACGTCGAGGAGCACGTTCGGCGGCTGTGGCGCCACCGGGGGGCGGAGCCCGCACCGGCGCGCCGCGGGCCGCGCCGACGTCTCGAGCTGGACGAGGTGCTCGACGCCGCGGTCGCCGTCGCCGACGCGGACGGGCTCGACGGCCTGTCGACGCGGGCCGTCGGCGCCCGGCTCGGGCTGAGCGCCATGGGCCTGTACCCGTACGTGGGCACCAAGGAGCAGCTGCTGGCGCTCGCGGAGGACCACGCCTCGGCGATGCCGGGCTGGCGCGACCCGGGCCCCGACCTGGCCGCCGACCTCGACGCCTGGGCGGGTCGCCTCTTCGCCCTGTACCGGGAGCACCCGTGGCTGGTGGACCTGCCGTGGGCCTCCGCGCCGGGCGGCCCGCAGCAGCAGGACTGGCTCGAGCGGCTGCTCGACGTCCTCGCGCGCCACGACGTGCCCCCGGCGTCCAGGGCCGCCGTGGTCACCGCCCTGTACGCCGTCGTCCGCGCCACCGCGCAGACCGCGGCCGAGTACGAGCGCCTGGACGCCGCGGGGGCCGAGGCCTGGCGGGAGCGCGCGGCGGCGACGCGGCGCCTCGTGCCGGACCTCGACGAGCGGTACCCGCGCGCGGCGGCGCTCGCGCCGCACGCGACCCACGACTGGCGGGACGCGCCGCGCGCCGCGGTGCGGCACGTGGTGGACGTCCTGTGCCACGGCCTGGCGCCCGGCGCCGAAAGGCCCTGACCCGCGAGGGCACCACGGCGAAATCTGTTGCCCGCCCGAGAGCGGCTCTGGAAGGGTGACGGCCGTGAACTCACCCTCGGGCCAGACCCCGGCCGACGCGGACGCCACGAGCCTCCTCGCCGCCTACGACGACCAGCTCCGCACCGACGCGGAGACGCCCAGCGCGCTGGCGGTCACCCGCCTCGGGCCGGTGCGGCTCGTGACCTTCGACGGCGGCCGCGGCTTCGTCACCTACCGGGACCTCGGCGGCGCGGACGCCGCGACGATCCGCGGCTTCGTCGCCTCCGCGCTCGCGCACTTCCGCGCCGACGCCACGATCACGAGCGTCGAGTGGAAGACCCGCGGCCACGACGTCGCGCCGGGCCTGCACGACGCGCTCGTCGACCACGGCTTCGTGCCCGAGGAGCCGGAGTCGATCATGATCGGCGAGGCGCGCTCGCTGGTCGCGGACGTGCCCCTGCCCGAGGGCGTGACGCTGCGCCGCGTCACCGACGAGGCGGACGTGCGGGCCATGTCCGCGATGGCGGACGAGGTGTTCGGCGACGACCCCGCCACGTCGGGCCACGCCGACTCGCTCCTGCGCCGCCAGGACCGCGACCCGGAGATGGAGCTGTGGGTCGCGGAGGCCGACGGGCTGGTGGTCAGCGCCGGGCGCCTCGAGCCGGTCCCGGGCACCGAGTTCGCCGGCCTGTGGGGCGGGTCGACCCGCCCGGAGTGGCGCGGCCGCGGCATCTACCGCGCGCTCACCTCCGCCCGCGCCGAGTCGGCGCTCGCGCGCGGCAAGCGGTACCTGAACAGCGACTCCACGGAGTTCTCCCGGCCCATCCTGGAGCGTTCCGGCCTGGTCAAGGTGTCGACGACGACGCCGTACGAGTGGCGGCGCTGAGCCGCACCACCGGCTGAGGAGGGGACGACGTGGGGCTCGACGACGACCCGTTCGACCACCGGGTCACCAAGGACGGCACGGTCCTGGTGAGCCGCGGCGGCCGGCTGGTCGTCACGGTCTCGGGCGCGCGGGCGGCGCGGCTGGTCGCGCTGCTCGGGCAGGACCCGGACACCGACCAGGAGCTCCTCGCGCGGGCCACCGGGAACTACCGGCGGGGCAACGAGAAGCGGGCGCACCGGCCGTGACCTGGCCCGACGCGGCGGGCCGCGTGTCCCGGTCCCGGTGCGTCGCCCTCCCTACACCCTGACGGCCCCCGCACGGAGAGATTGCACCCTCGCGAGAGGTCGCGCGCCGCGCGTCTGCGGGGGACTAAGGTCCGCCCTGGACCCGCACCGGCGCGGGAACGACACGACGACGAGGCCCGGAGCGGGCCCGAGCAAGGACGCAGGAGGGCACGTGGACCACGCCCGCGCTCCGCTCGCCAGGACGGCGGGCCGATGAGTCGCGCACGGCTGCTCGCGCGCCGTTCCGTCGCGCACCGGGGCCTCCTGGTCCTCGTCGCGCTGCTCGTCGCCACGGTGACGGCGGCGCTCGGCACGACGATCGGCACCGTCCGCGCCGCCGAGGCGCGGGTCATCGACGACGCGCTGACCCGCGGCGGCTCCCCGGGCGTCGTCACGGTCACGACCCGCCTCGCGGACGACCCCGCCGCGCAGGACGCGGCGATGCGCCAGGACGTCGAGGAGCTCTTCGGCGACGGCCCGTACGAGGTGACGCGCGCGGAGGTGCCCGACGACGACTCGGACGCCCCGTTCGTGCGCTGGACGATCACGCCGGACGTCGCCGCGACCACGCCCGACGACCTCCGCGCCTTCACGGCCGGGCAGGCCGCCCTCCTGGAGACGGTCCTCGCCGACGACGACATCCAGGTGCGGGGCGCTGAGATGACGGGGGACCTCGGGCAGCGGTCGGCGGACGCCACGGCGTCGCTGGGAGCGGCCTCGGCCGTCGCGCTGGTCCCGATGATGGTCCTGGCGCTCGCGGGCGTGATCGCCGTCGCGCAGGTCGCGCGCCTCCTCGCCGCCACCCGGGCGGGCGAGGTCCGCCTGCTCGTCTCCCGCGGCGCGTCGCCCGCCCAGCTCACGGCCGCCGCGGCGGCGGAGGCCGGCGTCGTCGTGCTGGTCGGGGCCGCGGCAGGGTGCGGCGCGGCGGTCGCAATGCTGGCATCGGAGGGCGTCTCCGGCGCCCTCGGCGACCTGCTCCCGTCCGCGGTCGGGTGCGCGCTGGCCGCGGTGCTCGTCGTGGTGGCCCTCGAGGGGCTCCAGGCGCGCGCCGCGGCGGCGCTGCGCCTGGTGGACACGTCGGGCCGGGCGCGGCAGGCGGCCACGTGGGGCACGGTGGTGCTGGTCCTGGTCGCCGCGACGGTGACCCTCTGGCTGCTGCGCCGCTACGGCTCGCCGCTCGTCCCGACCCCCGACGGTGGGCAGTCCGACCCGGCTGCGGCCGCGGCGCCCGCCCTCGCGCTCGCCGCCGCCGCGGTCGTGGCGGTCGTGCTGCTCGGGCCGCTGACCCGGGCCTGGGCGGCGCTCGCGGCCCGCCGCCCGGACACCCGCGTGCTCCCGGCCCGGCAGGTCGCGCGGCGGCTCGCCGTCACCGCCGTCCCGGTGGTGCTCGTGGTGGTGGCGGCCGGCAGCGTCGTGCTCGCCTCCGCCTTCGTCGGCACGGGCACCCAGCTGCGGCTGGCGTCGGCGGCCGTGGCATCCGGCAGCGACGTCCGCGTCGTCACGCACACCGGCACGCCGGGCCCCGTGGCGGGCTACGAGTCGCTGCCCGGCGCGGCGTCGGCCGCCCCCGCACGGATGTCGGAGGGCGCGGCGGACGACGTCCCCGTCTCGACGACGGGCCTGCCGGTCGACCGCATCGCCGGCACGGCGCTCGACCCGGGCGGCGAGGACGTCGGCGCGATGGCGGCGGCGCTGTCCGACCCGGACCTCTACGCCGAGAACCCGCGCCTCCCGGCGGGGACCGACGCGCTCGACCTCGCCGTCACCGGCGAGTACTTCATCGTGGACGAGTCCGTCACCCAGGACGTCGGCGCGCTGGGCGCGCCCCTGCCGTGGGCCGACGCGTGGGCTGGCGCGCCGCCGCCGATCGAGCGGGGGCGGCTCGAGGCGTTCGAGCTCTCGACCATCCCCCTGACGCTCTGGCTCGCGGACCCGGACGGGCAGCTCCTGCCCCTCGACGTCGGCACGCTGAACGTGGACGTCGACGGCATGGGCGACGAGGAGGACGCGATCGGCCCCGCCGAGAGCACGCTCGACCTGCGCGCGGCCGTACCCCCCGCGCCGGACGCCGCCGACGGGACGCCGGGGGAGTGGACCGTGGTCGCCTTCGACGTGGAGATGCCGGCCCCCGGGAACCGCGCGACGTCCCTGCGGCTGTCCGTCGACGAGATGGACGCGACCACGAGCGACGGCACCGCCACCCCCGTGGACGTCGAGAGCACGTCGTGGAACCTCGCCGGGCCGGACACCGACCGTGCCATCCCGTTCGGCGCCCGGCAGGGCACCGGGCTGACCCTCGCCTCGCGCGTCGAGTACCAGCAGATGTCCGCCCTGGTGCGCGTCGTGGGGGCGTCCGCAGGCCGCAAGGCGGTGCCCGCCGTCCTCACCCGCGACCTCGCCGGGATGATGGCCGTCACCGTCGGCGAGCGCACCGAGGTGCCTCTGGAGGGCGGCGACCGGCTCACCGTCGAGGTGGTCGACGTCGTGGACGTCGTGCCGGGCGCGCTCCACCCCGCCGCGGCGCTCGTCGGGCTCGCGGAGCTCCAGGCGGCGTCCCTCCACATGGACTCGACCGTGATCCCCGCCCAGGAGATGTGGGTCCGGGCGGCGCCCGGCGCCTCGGAGGCCGACGTCACCGCGCTCGGTGCGGCCGCCGGCGACGTCGCGCGGCAGGCCGACGGCGCCGACGGCGTCGTGGTGACCACCTCCACCGGTGGCGGCCGCTCGGACGCCGCGGGGCCCGTGCGGCGCGCGTTCTGGGTCGCGGCCCTCGCCGCCGTCGCGCTCGCCCTCGTGGGCGTGGGCGCGGTGAGCGTCGCGGCCGTGCGCGGGCGCCGCGGCGAGGTCGCGGTGCTGCGCGCCGTCGGGATGCCGCCGCGCGCGCAGGGGAACGACCGCGCCCTCGAGATCGCCGCCGTGACCGGCGCCGCGCTCCTCGTCGGACTCCTGGCGGGCTGGGCCGTGGCCGCCGCCACGGCCCCCGGCCTCGCCGAGGCCACCATCACGGGGTACGCCGTCGTGCCGCCCGCGTCCACCGCCCTCGCGCCGGCGGCTGCGCTCGTCCCCGGGGCCGCGCTCCTGGCCGGGCTGGCGGTCGTCGCCCTCGCGGTGCGCGCCGGCGTGGCCGCCCAGGCGCGCGAGGGCACCTACCGCGAGGAGGTGCGCTGATGCTCCGGCTGCTGCTGCGCCGGCACCTGCGCACCGCGTGGGGGTCGGCGGTCGTCCTGGCCGTGGTGACCGTGCTGGCCGCGGGCGCGGCCACGGCGGCCGCGCGCGCCGTCGCCGAGATGCGCGCCCACCAGGTCGTCTACGCCACCGAGCAGCTGTCCCCCCTGCGGCGCGACGTCGTCTCCCGGTCGGGGTCGGTCCCCGGCATGCCGGGCCCGACGGGCGCGCTCCCCGTCGAGCCACCGGCGGCGGAGCGGATCCCCTCCGAGCCGGACTGGATCGAGTTCCTCGACGGCATGGTGTCGCTGCGGGACGAGCAGCCGCGGCCGCTGCGCGACGTGCTGGGGGAGCCGTCCTTCGCGGTCTCCACGAAGGAGATGCTCACCGAGCAGGTTCCCGGCTCGGGCATCGAGATCCCGCAGGCCGTGTTCCGGGCGTCCCCGCGCCTGCAGGAGGACATGCGCCTCGTGGAGGGGGAGTGGCCCGAGCCGACCCCGGTGACGCTCGGCTACAACGGCCCCGAGGGCGACGTGCCGGTCCAGGGCGTGCTCACCCGCGAGGCCGCGGACACGCTCGGCTGGAAGGTCGGCGGCACCTACGCGCTCGAGGGGTGGAAGTTCCCCCCGCTGCAGGTGGTCGGGATCACCGAGCCCGTCGACGACGGGGCAGACGCCTGGTACCACCAGCCCTTCGGCCGCCGCGCCCAGCTGGGCATGACGCCGAACGGCTCGACCACCGCGGTCGCCGCCGTGTACGTGGACCCCGCGATGATCTCCGGGCTCGCCTTCCGCGGCCCCCAGACGGTCCTGTGGTACCCGGTGTCCGTGGAGGGCATCGAGTCGGGTGAGGTCCAGGCGCTCGCCGACCAGCTGCGCGGGTTCACCCACGAGACGCTGACGATCGTGCCGAACGACGCCGTGGAGCTCCAGGGGCGCACCACGCTGTCGGAGGTGCTCGACCAGCTGCTGCGCGACCGGGTGGCGACCGACGCGGTCCTCGCCGTCCTCGTCGTGGGGCCGCTGGGGGCGCTCGGCGCGGTCATGGTCCTGGCCGCCCGCCTCGTGGTGGAGCGGCGGCGCAGGGCGCTCGCCGTGCTGCTCGCGCGTGGCGCGACCGGGGGCTGGCTGCGCCTGCTCACCGCGGCGGAGGGCTTCGCCGTGAGCCTGCCCGCCGCCGTCCTCGGCGTGCTGCTCGGCCTGCTGGTGCGGCCGGGAGCCGTCACGGGTGTGCAGGTGCTGTGCGCGGCCGCGGCCGCGCTCGCCCCGGCCGTCGCGGCCGCGGCCGTGACCGTGCCGCGCTCGCTGCGCACCGAGCGCAGCGACGTGCGCGCGGCGACCGGGGGCCGCTGGCGGCGGACGGTGGAGCTGTCGGTGCTCGGCGTCGCGGCGCTCGCGGTGCTGCTCCTGCTGCGCCGGGGGGTCGTCGGCGGGGCAGGCGCCGGCGGCGTCGACCCGCTGCTCGCGGCGACCCCGCTCCTCGTGGCAGCCGCCGCCGCGCTGGTCGCGGTGCGCGCCATCCCGTGGCTGGCCCGCGGGCTCGAGCGGCTGCTGTCCCGGCGCCGCGACCTCGTGCCGTTCCTGGGCGCCGCGCGGGCCACGCGCGCGCCCGCGGGCGGCGTCGTCCCCGCGCTCGCGCTGGTCCTCGCGGTCTCGGTGGGGGCGTCGTCGGCGGTGGTGCTCACGACGATCGACGAGGGCGTCGCCCGGCAGGCCCAGGTGCGGCTCGGCGCCGACCTGCGCGTGGGAGGGCCGCTCCTGTCGGACGACGTCCTCACGACCATCCGCGACGTGGACGGCGTCGCCGAGGTCGCGCGGGCCACCCTCCTGCCGGAGGTGGGGCACCTGACGTGGCCGGACGGCCGCCACCGCACGGTGCAGGTGGTGGCCGTCGACGCGGCCGCGCTGGCGACCGTGCAGGAGGGCGTCCCCGAGGCGCCGCCGGACGTCGCGGCGCTCGCGTCGCCGGGCGCGGACGACACGCTCCCGTTCCTGGCGCTGCGGGTGCCGGGCGTCGACGCCGGGACCGAGGGCCTGGAGCTCGCCCTGCGGGACGAGACGGCGGACGTCGCGCCCCTCGGCACCGCCGGGCGCGTCCCGGGCGTCAGCGACGCGCCGTCGACCGTGGTGATGGACTCCGGGCTGCTCGCCGACCCGCTCGACATGGAGACGGAGCCGCGCAGCGCCCTGCTCTCGCTGGAGGACGGCGCGGACCCGGCCCGGGTCGCCGTGGCCCTGCGCGCGGCGGTCCCCGAGCTGACCGTGGACGACCTGCGCACCGAGACGGCCGAGGTGCTCGACTCGCCGGCCGCCCAGGGGATCACGACGGCGGCCCTGGTGGCCGTCGTGCTCGCCGGCGTCCTGGTGGCGCTCACGGTGGCGCTGACGCTCGTGCTCGCCGCGCCGGACCGGGAGCGCCTGCTGGGCGTGCTGCGCTCGATGGGCCTGCGCCGGTCGGAGTCGCGCGGGCTGGTCGCGTGGGAGGTCGCGCCGTGGGCGCTGGGCGCCCTGCTCGTCGGCGCGGCCGTGGGGGTGGGCGTGCCCGCGCTGCTGCACGCCACGGTGGACCTCACGCCGCTGACCGGCGGCGGCCCGCAGCCGGAGCTGAGCGTGGACCCGTGGCTCGTCGCCGCGGGAGTGGCCGGGTTCGTGGTGACGGTAGTCGTGGGGGCGTCCCTGGCCGCCGTCGTCGGCCGGCGGGGCGCGACGACGGAGCGGTTGCGGGAGGCGGCGGAATGAGGGAGGACGACAGGGTGGTGACGACATGGCGGTGACCCAGGAGGAGACGCCCGGGCCGGCGGCCGACGCGGTCGGTCCGGCGCTCGAGGAGATCCGCTGCCGCGGGCTCGTGCGGATCTTCGCGACCGACGGGATCGAGGTGCAGGCCCTGCAGGGCCTGGACCTCGCGGTGGAGCGCGGCGAGGTCGTCGCCGTCGTGGGCGCGTCCGGCTCGGGCAAGTCCACGCTGCTGAACATCCTGTCCGGGATGGACCTGCCCACGGCCGGCTCGGCGTCGGTCGCGGGCACGGACCTGCTGGCGATGACGCGCCGCGACCGGGTGCGCTACCAGCGGTCCACGGTGGGCTTCGTCTGGCAGCAGACGGGCCGCAACCTCCTGCCGTACCTCACGGCGGCGGAGAACGTCCGGGTGCCGCTGGAGATCGCGCGGACGGGCGCGCGCGCCGACCGCGCGGCGCGGGTGACCGACCTGCTGGAGATGCTCGAGGTGGGGCACCTCGCCGACCGGGTGCCGGCGCAGATGTCGGGCGGCCAGCAGCAGCGGGTCGCGATCGCGGTCGCCGTGGCCGGCTCGCCGCGCGTGCTCCTGGCCGACGAGCCCACCGGCGAGCTGGACGAGGCGACCAGCGCGGAGGTGCTGGAGTCGCTGCGCTCGGTGAACGCGGAGACGGGCGTGACCACGCTGATCGTCACGCACGACCCGGCGGTCTCGGAGCACGTCGCCCGGACCGTGCAGATCCGAGACGGGCGCACGTCCACCGAGGTGCTGCGGCGCACGGAGATCGACGAGGACGGCGCGCAGCGGCACGTGGCCGAGGAGTTCGCGGTGCTGGACCGGGTGGGCCGCATGCAGCTGCCCCAGGACTTCGTCAGCGCGCTGGACCTGCGCGACCGCGTGCGCCTCGCGCTGGAGGAGGACCACGTGGAGGTCCGGCCGGACGGGCGTCGGGGCCGGTCGGAGGAGGAGCGATGAGCGTCACCACGACGAGCCCGCAGGCGACGGCGGTCCTGCGCGCGACGGACGTGTCGCGGGTCTACGGCTCGGGCGCGGGCGAGGTCCGCGCCCTGGAGGACGTGTCGGTCGAGGTCGGCGCGGGCGAGCTCGTGGTGGTCGTCGGCCCGTCGGGGTCGGGCAAGTCCACGCTGCTGCACCTGCTCGGCGGCCTGGACCGCCCGACGTCGGGCACCGTGCACCTCGGCGCGGACCCGGCGGCCGAGGGCGGCCCGGGCGCGACGGAGCGCGAGCTCGGCGGCCTCGGCGAGGACGAGCTGCACGCGGTGCGGCGCACCGAGATCGGCTTCGTGTTCCAGTCGTTCGGGCTGGTGCCCGTGCTGTCCGCGGCGGAGAACGTGGAGGTGCCCCTGCGGCTGGCGCGCGTGGACGCGGCGCAGCGCGCGTCCCGGGTCGCGGAGGCGCTCGAGGCGGTGGGCCTCGCGGACCACGCCGACCAGCGACCGTACGAGCTCTCGGGCGGGCAGCAGCAGCGCGTCGGGGTGGCCCGGGCGCTGGTGGCGCGGCCGCGGGTGCTGCTCGCGGACGAGCCGACCGGGCAGCTCGACTCGGCCACGGCCCGGCGCGTCATGGTGCTGCTGCGCGACCTCGTGCACTCCCGCGGGGTGGCGGCGGTGGTGGCGACCCACGACCCCGAGCTGGTGGCGATGGCCGACCGCGTGCTGGTGGTGCGCGACGGCCGGCTGGTGACCCTCCCGTGAGTGGTCCTGGAAGTTGCGAGCAGATACCGGAATGGTCACGGTTCCGGGCGCAAACCGGACCAAGGGTATGACCAAGGGCCGAGACGTGACTAGGCTCACCGGCGCACAGTGCAGTGCGCGCGCACACGCGCCTGTACCTCACCGAGGGGTGACCCCCTCCGGTGAGCGACCCAACTCAGGAGGACACGTGACACCTCGACGACGACTTGCAGGCATCGGGGCCTTTACCCTGACCTCGGCCCTGCTGCTGTCCGCGTGCGGTGGCGGTTCCGGGGACGACCCCGAGGCCACGGGCGGCGACGGCGGCCCGACGACCGGCATCGTGACGGTCAGCAACGGCGAGCCGCAGAACCCGCTCATCCCGACGATGACCAACGAGACGTACGGCTCGAAGGTCATCAACAACCTCTTCGCCGGCCTGGTGTACTACGACGCCGATGGCGCCGTGCACAACGAGATGGCCGAGTCCATCGAGACGGACGACCAGCAGACGTACACGATCACGCTCAAGGACGGCTGGAAGTTCACCGACGGCACCCCGGTGACCGCGGACAGCTTCGTGAAGGCGTGGAACTACGGCGCCAAGCTGTCGAACAAGCAGAACCTCTCGTACTTCTTCGAGCCCATCGAGGGCTTCTCGTACGAGAAGGACTCGGAGCTGACGGGCCTCAAGGTCGTGTCGGACACCGAGTTCACCGTGAAGCTGACGCAGCCGGAGTCCGACTTCAAGACCCGTCTGGGCTACGCGGCGTTCATGCCGCTGCCGGACTCGTTCTTCGACGACCCGAAGGCTGCCGGTGAGAAGCCGGTCGGCAACGGCCCGTACAAGCTGAAGTCGTGGGAGCACAACGACCAGATCTCGCTGGAGCCCAACGCCGACTACAACGGTGACCGCAAGGCTCAGAACGGCGGCATCGACCTGATCGCCTACACCGAGGAGGACACGGCGTACAACGACCTCCTCTCGGGCAACCTGGACATCGTCACCAACGTCCCGTCGTCGGCCTTCGCCACGTTCGAGGACGAGCTGGGCGACCGCGCGGTCAACCAGCCGGCGGCCGTCATCCAGGTCGTCAACGTCCCGGAGTACCTGCCCGAGTGGGGCGGCGAGGCCGGCCACATGCGCCGCAAGGCCGTGTCGATGGCGATCAACCGCGACGAGATCACCAAGACGATCTACAACGGCTCCCGCACGCCGGCGAAGGACTTCAGCTCGCCGGTCATCGACGGGTGGTCCGACGACGTCGAGGGCAACGAGGTCCTGAACTACGACCCCGAGGGCGCCAAGAAGCTGTGGGACGAGGCCGAGGGCATCTCGAAGTTCGGTGACCAGCCGATCACGATCGCCTCGAACGCCGACTCCGACCACCAGACCTGGGTGGACGCGGTCTGCAACAACATCCGTAGCGCGCTCGGCGTCGACTGCGAGTTCGCGCCGTTCCCGACGTTCGACGAGTTCCTCGACGCTCGCGACAACGAGACCCTCAAGGGCCTGTTCCGCGGCGGCTGGCAGGCCGACTACCCGGCCATGAGCAACTTCCTCGGGCCGATCTACGGCACGGGTGCCGGTTCGAACGACATGGGCTACTCGAACAAGGAGTTCGACGCGAAGCTCAAGGAGGCGAACGGCCAGTCCGACCCGACCAAGGCGCTCGAGCTCTACAAGCAGGCCCAGACGATCCTCTTCGAGGACATGCCTGGCATCCCGCTGTGGTACCAGAACGTGACCGCCGGTTACGGCGAGGACGTCGACAACGTCGTCTTCGGCTGGGACAGCGACCCGCTGCTGTACCAGGTCACGAAGGAGAAGTGACGCTCAGCCGGTGAGGTCGACCGGCCCGGGACGAGCAGGCCGGACGCCCGGTCTGCCCGTCCTGGGCCGGTCGTCCGATTCGGATGCCGCCGACGACGTCCTGTAGCGTCGCGGGCGGCCACCCGACGTGAGGGGGGCGGGGTGTGCCGACGACGCACGCCCCGCCCCCGAGCCTGTCCGGGCAACGACGGCCGGACAACGACCCGTAGCCCGGGGGATCCCCGGAGCGAACGAGGAGAATAGACACATGCTCTGGTATCTCGGACGCAGGCTCTTGCAGATGATCCCTGTGTTCCTGGGGGCGACCCTCCTGCTGTACGCGATGGTGTTCCTGCGGCCCGGTGACCCCGTGGCCGGCCTCGGCGGGGAGCGTGGGCTCCCCGAGGCGGTGCAGGAGCAGATCCGCGCGGAGTACAACCTCGACAAGCCGTTCATCGTCCAGTACCTGCTGTTCCTGCGTGGCGTGTTCACGCTGAACTTCGGGGTGGACTTCCGTGGTCGTGAGATCACGGACGTGATGGCGCAGGCGTTCCCCATCACCTTCCAGCTCGCCATCATGGCCCTCATCCTCGAGGGCGTCTTCGGCATCTTCTTCGGCCTCATCGCCGGGATGCGCAAGGGCGGCTTCTTCGACGCGACCGTGCTGGTCATCAGCCTCGTGGTCATCGCCGTGCCGACGTTCGTCATCGGCTTCGTCATGCAGTTCGTCTTCGGCGTGAAGCTGGGGTGGTTCCCCGTCAGCGTCGGCAACGATCCAGGCCTGTACGAGCTGTTCTTACCCGCGGTCGTGCTGGCGGCGACGTCGTTCGCGTACGTGCTGCGGCTGACCCGCACGTCCGTCGGCGAGAACCTCAGCGCCGACTACGTGCGCACCGCGCGTGCGAAGGGCCTGCGCCGCTCGCAGGTCACCGGCCGCCACGTGCTGCGCAACTCGCTCATCCCCGTGGTGACCTTCCTCGGCGCCGACCTGGGCAACCTCATGGCCGGGGCGATCGTCACCGAGGGCATCTTCAACATCAAGGGCGTCGGCGGCACGCTGTACCAGGCGATCATCCGCGGCGAGAACGTCACGGTCGTGGCGATCACCACCGTGCTGGTCCTCGTGTACATCCTCGCGAATCTGCTCGTCGACCTCCTCTACGCCGCCCTCGACCCGAGGATCCGTTATGCCTGAGAACCGTTTCGAGACCGTGCCCGGCGGACGGCGACCCCGTCCCGGGCAGGAGCACTTCGCCGCCGAGGTGGACGAGGGCGGCCTCGGCGCCGTCGACGCGGTCAAGACCGACGCGGCCCCCTCGGGCCTGTGGCGCGAGGCGTGGCGGGACATGCGCCGCCGGCCCCTGTTCTGGGTGTCGGCCGCGATCATCCTGCTCGTGGTGCTCGTGGCGGCCTTCCCGGGTCTGTTCACCAGCATCCACCCGCGGTTCGACTGCGTGCTGTCCAAGTCGCTCGCCGGCCCCGAGCCCGGGCACCCGTTCGGCTTCGACAAGCAGGGCTGCGACATCTACTCCCGCACGATCTACGGCGCGCGGGCCTCGGTGCTCGTGGGCGTCATGTCGACCGTGATGGTGGTCATCCTCGGCACCGCCATGGGCGCCGTCGCCGGCTACTACGGCGGTTGGTTCGACGCCGTGCTGTCGCGCATCACCGACATCTTCTTCGCGATCCCGCTGGTGCTGGCCGCCATCGTCTTCATGTCGGTCACCACCAACCGCACCAGCTTCACCGTGGCGTTCGTGCTCGCGGCGTTCGGCTGGACGTCCATCGCCCGCATCACGCGCGGCACCGTGATGTCCGTGAAGAACAACGAGTTCGTCACGGCCGCCCGCTCTCTCGGCATGGGCCGCGGCAGGATCCTGCTCCAGCACGTGCTGCCCAACTCGGCGGCCCCGATCATCGTGTACGCGACGGTCGCGCTGGGCACCTTCATCGTCGCGGAGGCGACGCTGAGCTTCCTCGGCATCGGCCTGCCGCCCAGCACCGTCTCGTGGGGCGGCGACATCAGCATGGCGCAGAAGTCCATCCGCGTGGCCCCGGAGATCCTCTTCTACCCGGCCGGCGGCCTCGCCCTCACGGTGCTCGGCTTCATCATGATGGGCGACGTCGTGCGCGACGCCCTCGACCCGAAGGCACGGAAGCGATGACGACACAGTTCCCAGTGACGAACGGCAACCTGCCCGCCGGTGGGGGCGACGGCTCGACCTATGAGGCCGGGACCGACAAGCCGCTGCTCGCGATCCGCGACCTGCAGGTCACCTTCACCACCGCCGAGGGTGACGTGCACGCCGTGCGCGGCGCCGACATCACCGTCTACCCGGGCCAGTCGGTCGCGATCGTGGGCGAGTCGGGCTCCGGCAAGTCGACCACGGCGCACGCCGTGATCGACCTGCTCCCGGGGACCGGCAAGGTTACGGGCGGCAGCATCATGTTCGACGGTCGCGAGATCGTCGGGCTGCCCCGCACGGAGATCGAGGCGATGCGCGGCCGCGACATCGGCCTCGTCCCGCAGGACCCGATGTCGAACCTCAACCCGGTGTGGCGCATCGGCACCCAGATCGAGGAGGCCCTCAAGGCGAACGGCTTCGAGGGCGGCAAGAAGGAGCGCAAGGACCGCGTCGCGGGCCTGCTCCAGGAGGCCGGCCTGCCCGACGCCGCGCGGCGGGCGCGCCAGTTCCCGCACGAGTTCTCCGGCGGCATGCGCCAGCGCTCGCTCATCGCGATCGGGCTGGCCTCGCGGCCGAAGCTCCTCATCGCGGACGAGCCGACGTCGGCGCTCGACGTGACCGTGCAGCGGCAGATCCTCGACCACCTCGAGGTCCTCACGCAGGAGCTCGGCACCGCCGTCCTGTTCATCACGCACGACCTGGGCCTGGCCGCTGAGCGCGCCGAGCACCTCGTGGTGATGTTCAAGGGCCGCGTGGTCGAGTCGGGCCCGGCCCGGCAGATCCTCGCCGACCCGCAGCACCCGTACACGAAGCGCCTGGTCGCCTCGGCGCCGTCGCTCGCGTCCCGCCGCATCCAGGTGGCGCGCGAGGCCGGCGAGGAGTCCGACGACCTGCTGGCCCCGGACCTCGACGCCACGGTGCCCCGCGCCGGGGCGAAGGCCGCGGGCCCGACGGACATCGTCGTGGCGCGCAACCTCACCAAGGTGTTCACCATCCGCGGCAGCCGGCCGGGGTCGGCGACGGAGTTCAAGGCCGTCGACGACGTGAGCTTCACCCTCAAGCGCGGGCACACGCTCGCGCTGGTGGGGGAGTCGGGCTCCGGCAAGTCGACGGCCGCGAACATGGTGCTCGGCCTGCTCGACATCACCTCGGGCAGCGTGGAGTTCGACGGCCAGGACATCGCGACGCACTCCACCAAGGAGGCGTTCGCGTTCCGCCGCCGGATCCAGCCGGTGTTCCAGAACCCGTACGGCTCGCTCGACCCGACGTACTCGATCTTCCGCTCGATCGAGGAGCCGCTCGTCCTGCACAAGGTGGGCTCCAAGAAGGAGCGTGAGAAGCGGGTGCGGGAGCTGCTCGACATGGTGGCCCTGCCCCAGTCGGCGATGCGCCGGTTCCCGAACGAGCTCTCCGGCGGCCAGCGCCAGCGCATCGCCATCGCGCGCGCGCTCGCCCTGCGCCCCGAGGTGATCGTGCTCGACGAGGCCGTCTCGGCCCTCGACGTGCTGGTCCAGGCGCAGATCCTCGACCTGCTGGGCACCCTGCAGTCGGAGCTGGGCCTGTCGTACCTGTTCATCACGCACGACCTCGCGGTGGTCCGCCAGATCGCGGACCAGGTCGTCGTGATGCAGACCGGCAAGGTCGTGGAGCAGGCGACCACCGACGAGGTGTTCGACAACCCGCGCGAGCAGTACACGCGCGACCTGCTCGCCGCCATCCCGGGCGCCGGGCTGGAGGGGTCCGCGATCGCGGGCTGACGAGAAGCACCATCTCGGTGGAGGGGCCCCCGGCGCAGCCGGGCGGCCCCTCCACCGTTTGCCGGGCCCCCCGCGCGGCGTCAAGGTGAGGGACATGGCACGGGCGTCGACGCTGTCACGAGGGGTGTTCTACCCGGCTGCGGGCATCATCCTGCTGTTCGTCCTCCTGGCGGTGGTCGCCACCGACGCCACGACGGCGGTCATGAACTCCCTGCAGACCGAGGTGATCGGCGCCTTCGGCTGGTACTACGTGCTCCTGGTGGCCGCATTCGTGGTCTTCGCGATCTGGATGGGGCTGAGCCGCTTCGGCGACATCGTGCTGGGCCCCGACGACGAGGCCCCGGACTTCAAGCTGCCGGTGTGGTTCTCGATGCTGTTCGCCACGGGGATGGGCATCGGCCTCGTCTACTACGGGGTCTCTGAGCCGCTGTCCCACCTGGTCGAGCCGAAGCCGGGGGTCACCGGGGACGACGCCGCGCTCGCGCAGGCGGCGATCAGCCAGACGTACGTGCACTGGGGCATCCACGCGTGGGCGATCTACGTGGTGGCGGGGCTGGCGCTGGCGTACGCGATCCACCGCAAGGGGCGGCCCGTGTCGATCCGCTGGGCGCTGGAGCCGCTCCTCGGCGACCGGGTCAAGGGGGCGTGGGGGCACGTCATCGACGTCGTGGCCATCATCGGCACGGTGTTCGGCGTCGCGACGTCGCTCGGCCTCGGCGTGCTCCAGGTGGCTCACGGGCTGGGCTACCTGGAGGTGGTCGAGCCGTCGGTGGGTCTCGAGATCGGCCTGATCGCCGTGATCACCGCCATCGCCGGGTTCTCGGTGGCGTCCGGCCTCTCGCGCGGGATCAAGTGGCTGTCCAACGGCAACATGATGCTGGCGGGCGTGGTGCTCGCCGTCGTCCTCGTGCTCGGCCCCACCCTGTTCCTGCTGCGCAGCTGGGTCCAGTCGTTCGGGTACTACTTCGCGAACGTGGTCCAGATGACGTTCGACACGCTCGCCTTCCGCGGGGACGAGGGGCTCGCGTGGGAGTCGAGCTGGACGATCTTCTACTGGGGCTGGTGGATGTCGTGGGCGCCGTTCGTCGGCGTGTTCATCGCCCGCATCTCCCGCGGGCGCACGGTCCGGGAGTTCGTGCTCGGCACCCTCGCGGTCCCGATGCTGGTGACGACGATCTGGTTCAGCGTGTTCGGCGGCGCCGGGCTGCACCAGGAGATGACGGAGCCGGGCAGCATGCTCGACCCGGCGACCGGCGGTGTGAACACGGACACGGCGATGTTCCAGCTCTTCGACAGCCTGCCGGGCGCCGGCACCTGGCTCGCCGTCGCGGGGATCGTCCTCGTGGTGATCTTCTTCGTCACGTCGTCGGACTCGGGGTCGTTCGTCGTCGACATGCTCGCCCACGGCGGCAACCCGAACCCGCCGCTGTGGAGCCGGCTGTTCTGGGCGGCGCTGCAGGGGCTGGTCGCGATCGCGCTGCTGCTGTCGGGCGGGCTCCAGGCGCTGCAGACCGCCGCGATCCTCATCGCGCTGCCCTTCTCCCTGGTGCTCATCGGCATGGCCGTCTCGATCGTGCGCGAGCTGAGCGCCGAGCACCGGGCGATCGTGCGCTCCGAGCGGCGGGCCGCGCGCGCCGAGCTGACCGAGCACGTCACCGAGAAGGTGGCGACCACCTTGGCCGGACGCTGGGAGAACGTGCTGCCGTCGGCCCCCGGCGCCCTCCGGCTGCGCGTGCCCCGGCGCCGCGACGCGAGGCCGCCTGGCGGCGGAGCCGACCAGGAGCGGGGCGACGACGGGGCCCCGGGGGGCTGAGCGTGGGTCGTCGGGCAGGGTGAGGAGGACCATCCGCGAGCGGGTTCGCGCGGCAGGTAAGATGGTCGGGGCCCGATCGCGGGTCACACCTCCCTCCCCAGGAAAAGAGACCCTCGATGTCTGTGCGCTCAGACCTGCGCAACGTGGCGATCGTCGCCCACGTCGACCACGGCAAGACGACCCTCGTGGACGCCATGCTGCGCCAGGCAGGCGCCTTCTCCGCCCACCAGCACGTGGACGACCGCGTGATGGACTCCGGCGACCTGGAGCGGGAGAAGGGCATCACGATCCTCGCGAAGAACACCGCGGTCCGGTACGCCGGCCCGGCAGCCGCGAGCGTCGGCGAGCCCGGCGGCATCACCATCAACGTCATCGACACCCCGGGTCACGCCGACTTCGGCGGCGAGGTCGAGCGCGGCCTGTCGATGGTCGACGGCGTCGTGCTCCTCGTGGACGCGTCGGAGGGGCCGCTGCCCCAGACCCGCTTCGTGCTGCGCAAGGCGCTGGCCGCGAAGCTGCCCGTCATCGTCGTCGTGAACAAGGTGGACCGCCCCGACGCGCGCATCACCGAGGTCGTGGGGGAGACCACCGACCTGCTGCTCGGCCTCGCGAGCGACCTGTCCGACGAGGTGCCCGACCTCGACCTCGACGCGATCCTCGACGTGCCCGTCGTGTACGCGTCGGCCAAGGCGGGCCGCGCGTCGGTCGACCAGCCCGCGGACGGCTCGCTGCCCGCCAACGAGGACCTCGAGCCGCTGTTCGCCACCATCCTCGAGAAGATCCCGGCCCCGACGTTCGACGCCGAGATGCCGCTGCAGGCGCACGTCACCAACCTCGACGCGTCGCCGTTCCTCGGCCGCCTCGCGCTGCTGCGCATCTTCAACGGCACCCTGCGCAAGGGCCAGACCGTCGCCTGGGCGCGCCACGACGGCACCCTCACGAGCGTGCGCATCACCGAGCTTCTCGAGACCAAGGCGCTCGACCGCGTCCCCACCGAGTCCGCCGGCCCGGGCGAGATCGTGGCCGTCGCGGGCATCGCCGACATCATGATCGGCGAGACGCTCACCGACGTCGACGACCCGCGCCCGCTGCCGCTCATCACGGTGGACGACCCGGCGATCTCGATGACCATCGGCATCAACACCTCGCCGCTGGCCGGCAAGGGCGGCAAGGGCCACAAGGTCACCGCCCGCCAGGTCAAGGACCGCCTCGACGCGGAGCTCATCGGCAACGTGTCGCTCAAGGTCCTGCCGACCGAGCGACCCGACGCGTGGGAGGTGCAGGGCCGCGGCGAGCTCGCCCTGGCGATCCTCGTCGAGCAGATGCGCCGCGAGGGCTTCGAGCTCACCGTCGGCAAGCCGCAGGTCGTCACCAAGCAGGTCGACGGCAAGCGCCACGAGCCGATGGAGCGCATGACCATCGACGTGCCCGAGGAGTACCTCGGCGCCGTCACGCAGCTCCTCGCGCAGCGCAAGGGCCGCATGGAGACGATGAGCAACCACGGCACCGGCTGGGTGCGCATGGAGTTCATGGTCCCGGCGCGCGGCCTCATCGGCTTCCGCACCCAGTTCCTCACGGAGACGCGCGGCACCGGCATCGCGGCCTCCATCTCCGAGGGCTTCGAGCCGTGGAACGGCCCGATCGAGTCGCGCAACACGGGCTCGCTCGTCGCCGACCGCGCCGGCAAGGTGACGCCGTTCGCCATGATCAACCTGCAGGAGCGCGGCTCGTTCTTCGTCGACCCCACGCAGGAGGTCTACGAGGGCATGATCGTCGGCGAGAACTCCCGCAACGAGGACATGGACGTCAACATCACCAAGGAGAAGAAGCTGACGAACATGCGGTCCTCGACCGCGGACAACTTCGAGAACCTCATCCCGCCGCGCCACCTCACGCTCGAGGAGTCCCTCGAGTTCGCGCGCGAGGACGAGTGCGTCGAGGTGACGCCGGAGGTCGTGCGCATCCGCAAGGTGGAGCTCGACGCGACGGCGCGCGCCCGCGCGGTCGCCCGCGCCAAGCGCGCCTGACGGACCGGCGACGCCCGTGGGGCTGCTCGCGGTGCACGCGCACCCGGACGACGAGACCCTCGCGACCGGTGCGCTGATCGCGTCGTGGGCGGCCGCCGGGCGGCCGGTCACGGTGGTGACCTGCACGCGCGGCGAGCGCGGCGAGGTCATCGACACGCCGTCGCACCCCACGGGCCTGGCCCGCCTGGAGGGCGACGGGCCCGCGCTCGCCGCCCACCGCGAGACCGAGCTGGCCGCGGCGCTGGCAGCCCTCGGCGGCGCGCCGGGCGCCGTCGCCCACGCCTTCCTCGACGCGGTCGACCTGTCAGACGCCCCGGGCACCGGGGCGCACCCGGCGTCTGACACGCGGTTCGAGGACTCCGGGATGTCCTGGGTCGCGCCCGGCATCGCCGGCCCGGCCGACGACGCGCCGCCGACGGCGTTCGCGCGCGTCGCGCTCGACGACGCCGCGGCGCGGCTCGCGGCCCTGGTCCGGGCGCACCGGCCGGACGTCGTCGCGACCTACGAGGCGCGGGGCGGCTACGGTCACCCCGACCACGTGCGCACGCACGACGTCGCCGTCCGCGCGCTCGAGCTCGCGGCGGACCCTGCCGCGCCCGTCCCGGGCGAGGCGTGGGCACAGGCCGAGCTGTGGCAGGCGATGACGCCGTCGGCGGAGCTGCGGGCGTCGCGCAGGGCGCTGGCCGCGGACCCGGACGCGCGGGCCCTCGCGGACCGGGCCGGGCTCACCTTCCCCGACCCCGACGGGGACCTGCCGCCGCTCGCCCGGCACGACGAGGAGCTCGCCGCCGGCGACGTCCGCACCGTCGCGGTGGCGCCCGTGCTCGACCGGGTGCTCGGGGCGATGCGGGCGCACGCGACGCAGGTGCAGCACGCGACGGCCGGGCCGGCGGGGCCGACGGGGCCGACGGGGCCGACGGGGCCGACGGGCGACCCCGCCCTGCTCGGCTGGTACGCGCTGAGCAACGACGTGCTCGCCCCCGTGCTCGCCCACGAGACGTACCTGGCGTCCGCGCCGGTAGGCTCGGCGCGATGACCACGCCCGAGCACTCGACCGCCCCGGCCCGCACCGGCCGCTGGTGGGCGACCGCCGCCCGCGTCGTGCTCGCGCTCGCCCTCGGCGCCGCCGTCGGCGTGCTCGGCACCGTCGCCCACCGCACCCAGTGGCACGACCTGCCGGTCGGCATCGTCCTGGCCCTCGCCATCACCCTGTCGACGGCGATGCTGTGCCGTGCGTGGGCGGGCCTCGGCACGCTGCTCGCCGCGGGCGCCGGCTGGGTGGTCGCGGTGCAGGTGCTGTCGGTCGCGGGGCCGGGCGGGGACGTGCTGGTGCCGGCGCAGGCCGTCGGGCTCGTGTGGACCTACGGGGGCCTCGTCGCGTTCCTCGTCGCGGCCTTCCTGCCCCGGTCCTGGTTCACCGACCGCCGGGGCTGAGCGGACGGGTGTGACCGTCCCGTGCGCGGCACCATGCCGCGCGTGACGAACGTGTGGGAACTCGTGCCCGAATTGGCGGTTTCACCCGAACTGCGGCGAGGTCGGGCGAGGCCCCGCGAGTAGGATCCTCCACGCGGGTCCGGCCCGCGCCCACCTGTCCTCCCGGGGCGTCGTCCCCGCACCTCCACCCCGACGGAGCCTCTGCATGGGTCACCCGACCGAGCGCGATCCGGCGAGCCACGGATCCGCACCCGCCGAGCCCGCGCGTCCCGACTCCGGGGCCGACATGACGGCGACGAACCCGGCGGCGCCGCCGACCCTGATCACCTCCGCGCCGACTGCTCCCGCCCCGGCGGGCCTCGCGCCGAGCGCACCGGCGCCGGCACCGGCGCCGGCGACGCCGCAGCCCGCGACGGCGCAGCCTGCGACGCCGCCGGTGGCGGAGGAGGAGCCCGACGAGCCGTACCAGCCGCGCGTGCGCCTGTACGAGCAGCGCGTGATCGCGACCGTCGCCGCCCCCTCGACGGGCGCACCCACCCAGGCGCTGCCCGCGGTGTCCGCGTCCGCCGCCCCGGCGGCGTTCGGGGCGGCCGCGGCCTTCGCCGCGCCCGGCGGTCCGGCCGCGCCCGGCGGTCCGGCCGGACCTGTCGGCCCCGGTGGACCTGTCGGCCCCGGTGGACGTGTCGGCCCCGGCGGCGCGGGCGGGACCGGCGGGCCCGAGGGCCCGGCGTCGGGCTCCCCGCTCGACGGCCTCGCCGGCGACGGCGCCCCCAGCCGCGCGCCCAAGGTGGCGCTGTGGGCGGGCGTCGGCCTCGTCGTCGTGGCGGGCCTGTACGTGGGCGCGCAGGCGGCGGTCGCGGGGTCGGTGGCCAAGGGCACGACCGTGGCGGGCGTCGACATCGGCGGCATGGACACCGCCGCCGCGGTGGCGGCGCTGGACGCAGGCCTCGGCCCGCGCGCGGCCGAGCCGATCACCGTCCAGGCGGGCGACGCCTCGAGCACGGTCGACCCGGCCGACGCGGGCCTGTCCTTCGACGCCGACGCGACGGTCGAGGACCTCACCGGGTTCTCGCTGGGCCCGGCGCACCTGTGGGAGCACCTGGTGGGCGGGGACGAGGTCGCCCCGGCGGTCGACGTCCGACGCTCGGCGCTGACCGAGGCGCTCTCGGGGCTGGAGGAGTCGCTGCAGGTCGAGCCCGTGGACGGCACCGTCGGATTCAAGGGTGCCAAGGCGGTCGCGACGAAGGCCGAGGAGGGCTCCAGCGTGCAGGTCGACGCGGCGGTCGACACCGTCGCGGACGCGTGGCTGGTCACCTCGGGCCCGGTCGAGCTCCCCACCAAGACGGTCGACCCGGCGATCACGCAGGAGGAGACCGACGCGGCCCTGGCCGAGGCGGAGCAGGTCGTGAGCGGCCCCGTCGAGGTGGAGGTCGGCGACCAGACCGCGGAGCTGAGCCCGAAGACGCTCGCGAAGGCGACCTCGTTCAAGGCGGCCGACGGCTCGCTCACCGCGAAGTTCGACGGCGACAAGATCGTCTCGGCGGTCGTCGAGGGCACCGACGGGCTGCTCACGGAGCCGGACGACGCGCACTTCGTGTTCTCGGGCGGCAAGCCCGTGGTCGAGGGCGGCGCCCAGGGCACGTCCCTGGACCCGGACGCCGCGGCGAAGGCCGTCGGCAAGGCCGCTCTGGGGGACTCGCGCACCACGCAGCTGAAGCTCGTCGAGCGCGACCCGGAGCGCACCAAGGAGGGCCTCGAGGAGATGGGCGTGAAGGAGGTCGTCTCCGAGTTCTCCACGCCCCTGACCAGCGACAGCGTCCGCACCCGGAACCTGATCCGCGGTGCGCAGCTCGTCACGGGCACGCTCGTCGCCCCGGGCGAGACGTTCTCCCTGCTCGACACCCTGTCGCCCGTGACGGCGGCCAACGGGTACGTGCAGTCGGGCGTCATCAGCAACGGCGTGCACACCGACGCCATCGGCGGCGGGCTGTCCCAGATGGCCACCACCACGTACAACGCGGCGTACCACGCCGGGTACGACGACGCGGGCCACCAGCCGCACAGCTACTGGTTCGACCGCTACCCGGCCGGGCGCGAGGCCACCATCTACGTGGGCGCGATCGACATGAAGTTCACCAACGACACCCCGTACGGCGCGGTCATGCAGTCGTGGGTGTCGGGCGGGCGCGTGCACGTCGCGATCTGGTCCACGAAGTACTACACGGTGAAGCCCGGGACGGGCGACAAGCGCAACATCGTGCAGGCCACCCCGGTGCACAGCTCCGGCGCGTCGTGCGAGCCGTACCCGGGCGGCAGCGACGGCTTCACGATCACCGACTACCGCAAGGTGTACCTCGACGGCAAGCAGGTCAAGGACGAGTCGAAGACCTGGACGTACAAGCCGGACAACCCGGTGGTGTGCGACCAGCCGAAGGCCGACCGGGACCAGGACCGCCAGCCCAAGGACGACCAGGGCGACGGCGGCGGCGGGAGCACGGACGACAGCGACAGCAAGGCCAAGGAGGACTGATGCTCGGACGCTCGGAACGCGAGTCCCCGGCGCACGCCGCGCAGGCGGCGCACGACGCGGGATGGTCGGGGGTCGCCGCCGGCTCGGCGGTGGTCGCGGCCGTGGCGGACGAGTCGCTCGAGCTGCTCGACCTCGGCACGACGTCCGACACGCTCGCCACGGTGGCGACGATCGACGACCTCGCCGCGGTGGTGCACCTGGGCCACCCGGAGCAGCCGTCGCCGGCGCTCGAGGAGGCGATCCTCGCGGGCGACCCGTCGCTCATCGTCACGGCGGCGGTCGCCGTCGCGCCGCAGTGGGTGTGGGTGGCCCCGGCGGGCGCGTCGGGCGGCCAGGTCGTCATCGACGAGGCCGGGATGCGCGACTGCCAGGACCTGCTGCGTGGCATGGGCGTGAGCCCCCGCCTGGTGCCCACGCGGACGTCGGTCGACGAGCGGGTCGCGCTCGCCGGGGCGTCGGGCTCGATCGTCGTCGAGCGGTCGCGGGTGCCCGCCGGCTGGGCCGAGGTGCCCGGCAGCGAGCGGCTCGCCGGCCGCCTGCCGGTCTGGTACGGGCTGCTGGAGGCGCGCGCCGCGTGGCCGCGGTTCGACGAGCCCGCCCAGGTGTGGCTCGCCGTCGGGCCGTCGGACGACCACCGCGGGTCGCTGCAGCACACGCTGGCCGTGCTGTCGGCCGCGGGCGTGGACCTGCAGCACCTGCGCAGCCACGTGTCCGCCCGCGGGCCCCACGTGTTCTTCACCTCGTTCCGCTGCCCGTCCGTCGACGTCCTGGACGGCCTCGTCGCCGAGCTGGACGGCCGCGGCGTCGCGCACCGTACGCTCGCGGTGCTGCCGGGCGAGGGCTTCGTGCCGGGGCCCGTCCCGCTGGACCCGCGCTGGGTCGAGGGCGGGCAGGCCGGGGCATGAGGGTCGCGTACCTGGGCCCGGAGGGCACGTTCACCCACGAGGCGGCGCGCCGCTGGGCCGGGGGCGCGGGCTCTGCGGCACGGGACCAGGCCGAGGACGTGGCCCTCGAGCCCCTCGCGACGGTGCGCGCGGTGCACGACGCCGTCGCGTCGGGGGCCGCGGACCGCGGGGTCGTCGCGATCGAGAGCTCGGTCGAGGGGTACGTCGTGCCGTCGCTCGACGCTCTGGTGGGCAGCCCCGACGTCGTGGCCGTCGACGAGGTGGTGCTGGACGTCTCGTTCGACGCGTTCGTCCGGCCCGGGCACGCCGACGGCGCCGGCCTGCGCGAGGCGACCGCGCACCCGCACGGCCTGGCGCAGTGCACGCGGTTCGTCACCGAGCGGGGCCTGCTGCCCGTGCCGGCGTCGTCCAACGCGGCCGCCTGCCGCGACCTCGCCGACCATCAGGTCGCCTTCGGCCCGCGGCTGTGCGGGGAGCTGTACGGGCTGGAGACCCTCGCCACGGGGGTGGAGGACTTCGGCGGCGCGCGGACCCGCTTCCTCGTGCTGTGCCGGCGCGACGACGCGCCCGCCGCGTGGGCCCCGGTGCGCGCGGAGGGTGGTGAGGCCGCCGGTGGCGCATGGCGCACGATGCTCGCGATGACGCCGGTCGTGACGGGGCCGGGCGTGCTCGCGCGCGTCACGGGCGAGTTCGCGGCGCGCGGCGTCAACATGACGAGCCTCGTCGAGCGCCCGCTGAAGGTGCGTGAGAGCCAGTACGTGTTCGTCGTGACGCTCGACGGCGCCCCGTGGGAGCCGCGCGTGCGCGACCTGCTCGAGGCGCTCCTCGGCGCGGGCGACTCGCTCAAGGTGCTCGGGGCGTTCCCGGTGTCGCCGGGCGGGCCCGGGCTGGACGGCGTCCTGCCCGACCACGTGCCGACGGGCAGCGTGCTGCAGCAGGACGCGGACGAGACGCTCGCCCGGGGCCTGCTGTGGTGACCCGCGGCCCCGTCGGCACGGTCGCGGTGGTGGGCCTGGGGCTCGTCGGCGGGTCGCTGACCCGGCTGCTCGCCGCGCGCGGCGTCGACGTCGTCGCGACCGACGTCGACCCTGGTACCCGTGCGGACGCCCGGGCGGTGGGTCTGCGCGTCGCGGACGACCTCGCGGACCTCTGCGCGGCCGGCCCGGACCTGGTGGTGCTGGCCGTGCCGCTGCGGGCCGTCCGCGCGGCGGCGGCGGAGCTGGCGCCGCTGCTGGCCGGCGGCGACGCGACGCTCACGGACGTCGGCAGCGTCAAGGGCCCGGTGCGCGCCGCGGTGCGGGCGGCGGGCCTGGGCGACCGGTACGTGGGCGCCCACCCGATGGCCGGCACCGAGCAGAGCGGGTTCGCCGCGTCGGACGCCGGTCTGCTCGACGGCGCGCCCTGGGCGGTCACCGTGGCCGAGCCGGGCGCCGCCGCGGCGCACGAGCCGGCGCGCCTGGAGCAGGTGCTGCGCCTGGTGACGGGGCCGCTGGGCGGCACCGCGGCGGTCGTCACCGACGACCGGCACGACGAGGCGGCCGCCCTGATCAGCCACGTGCCGCACGTGCTGGCCACCCAGCTCCTCAACGCCGTGGCGGGCGCCCCCGTGCGCGACCTGGCGCTCGGCCTCGCGGCGGGCAGCTTCCGGGACGGCACGCGGGTCGCGCTCACCGACCCCGGCCGCACCGAGGCGATGGTCACCGAGAACGCCGCGTGGGTCGCGCCCGCGCTGCGCAAGGCGGTGCGCGACCTCGAGGTCGTGATCGGGGCGCTGGAGACGAACGGGTCGCTGCACGACGTCTTCCATGCCGCCGACGACGTCCGCGAGCTCCGCGCGGGCCGTGAGCGGCGCAACGGCGCCGAGGAGCGCGTGCCGCTGACCGGCGGCTGGACGCCCGCCGCGGTGGACGACCTCGTCTCGCGCTGCACGACCGGAACCGTCGTGGTGGGCGTCGACGACGACGCGGTCCGGGTGCGCGCGCCGCGCTGACGCGGGTCGACGTCGGGTCCTGCGTGGCTCAGTCGTCCTCGGGCCGGCCGCGCCGCGCCCGCCGCGGCGGGATCGGCTTCACGGCCTCGACGTCGGCTGCGGCGACGGAGACCTCCGCCAGGCCGGGGGACCGGTCGGGGAGCACACGCACGCCGTCGGGCCCGGCGGCCGTGAGAATCCCCACGACGTCGGCCCACCGGGCGCCGCTCTCGGCGGCCTCCGTGGCCGACAGCCGTCGCCGCACGACGACGCGGGTGCCCGCGGGCAGGCGGCGCCACGCGGACGGGGGTCCGGGGGGCGGTACGGCTGGTGGGACGGCTGACGGCGGAGGCACCACGTCAGCGATACTAGAGTTGGTCCGGCGCCCGGCTCTCCGGCGCGCGCCCTCGTCACCTGGAAGGTAGCCCGCAGTGACCTACGTGATCGCTCAGCCGTGCGTCGACGTCAAGGACAAGGCGTGCATCGAGGAGTGTCCCGTGGACTGCATCTACGAGGGCTCGCGGTCGCTCTACATCCACCCGGACGAGTGCGTGGACTGCGGTGCATGCGAGCCGGTGTGCCCGGTCGAGGCCATCTACTACGAGGACGACGTCCCCGAGCAGTGGAAGGACTACTACCGCGCCAACGTCGAGTTCTTCGACGACCTGGGCTCCCCGGGCGGCGCCGCGAAGATGGGGCTCATCGAGAAGGACGACCCCATGATCTCCGCCCTGCCGCCCCAGGCCTGATGGGCTTCGCGGACCTCAGCGACCTGCCCTACCCCTGGGACACGCTGGGGGACGTGCGGGCCACGGCCCACGCCCACCCCGGCGGCGTGGTCGACCTGTCGATCGGCACGCCCGTCGACCCGACGCCCGCCGTCGTGCGCGACGCGCTGGCCGCGGCGTCGGACGCCCACGGCTACCCGCTGACGCACGGCACGCCCGCGCTGCGCGCGGCCGTCGCGGACTGGTTCGCCCGGCGCCGCGGCGTCCCCGACCTCGACCCGGCGGCCGTGCTGCCCACGGTGGGCTCCAAGGAGCTCGTCGGGCTGCTCCCGTCGCTGCTGCGGCTGGGGCCGGGCGACGTCGTGGTGCACCCGGCGGTCGCGTACCCGACCTACGACGTCGGGGCGCGCCTGGCGGGCGCGACGCCGCTGGCCACGGACGACGTCGACGACTGGGCCGGGCGCGACGACGTGCGCCTGGTGTGGGTCAACTCGCCCGGCAACCCGACCGGCGAGGTCGCCGACGTCGCGCACCTGCGCCGCGTGGTGGAGGCCGCGCGCGCGACCGGCGCCGTCGTCGTGGGCGACGAGTGCTACGCCGAGCTGCCGTGGGCGGACGCCTGGGTGGGCGAGGGCGGGGTCTCCCGCGTGCCGAGCCTGCTCGACCCGCGGGTCACCGGCGGCAGCCACGACGGCCTGCTCGTGGCGTACTCGCTGTCGAAGCAGTCCAACGTGGCCGGGTACCGCGCCGCGTTCGTGGCCGGCGACCCGGCCCTGGTCGAGGGTCTGCTGGCCACGCGCAAGCACCTCGGCATGATCGTGCCGGCACCGGTCCAGGCGGCGATGACCGCGGCGCTCGGCGACGACGTGCACGTGGCCGCGCAGCGCGAGGTCTACCGCCGCCGCCGCGCGGCCCTGCTGGGCGCGCTCGAGGCCGCCGGGTTCGTCGTCGACGGGTCCGAGGCCGGCCTCTACCTGTGGGCGCGCCCCGCGGGGGAGCCCGGCGGCGCGACGTCGGGGGCGGCGGACCCGGTGCCGGCCGGCGCGACGTCGCGGGAGCTCGCGGCCTGGTTCGCCCGCCGCGGCATCCTCGTCGGGCCCGGGGAGTTCTACGGGACGGCGGGGGAGCGGCACGTGCGCGTCGCGCTGACCGCGCCCGACGACTCCGTGGCAGAGGCTGTGTCCCGCATCACATCCGCGTGACCGCCCGGATGGCAGGGGATGAGCAGGGGATTGGAACACCTTGGTGTTGAGGGGTAGGTTCGACCGCAGGCCGCGGTCACCCTGGAGGACACACGCGGCCGGCGTACCTCGGGTCGCCCCCGTCCCCGAGTCACGAGTCACGCGCTCTCCGTCCCCGTCGCCGGGTGCCGGTGGGCCCGTCACGGAAGGAAGACATGACGTCCACCACGCCTGCCGCAGGCACCACGGGAGACACCGCCACGGTTGAGCTCGTCGTCGACGGCACCGCCCGGCAGCTGCCCGTCGTCCCGGCCACGGAGGGCAACGACGGCATCGTCGTGTCGTCCCTGCTCAAGGACACCGGCCTGGTCACCGTCGACCCGGGCTTCACCAACACCGCGTCGTGCGAGTCGGCCATCACGTACATCGACGGCGACCAGGGCATCCTGCGCTACCGCGGGTACCCGATCGAGCAGCTCGCCGACTCGTCCACCTTCCTCGAGGTGGCCTACCTGCTGATCCACGGCGAGCTGCCCTCGGCGACGGAGCTGTCGGCGTTCGAGGAGCGGGTCAACCGCCACACGCTCGTGCCCGAGGGCTTCCGCGCGTTCCTCTCGTCGTTCCCGCGCGGCGGACACCCGATGTCGATCCTCGCGTCGGCCGTCAACGCGCTCCCGACGTACTACCCGGAGTCGCTCGACCCGCACGACCCCGAGGCCGTCGAGCTCGCCACCGTGCTGATCCTCGCGAAGATCCGCACCATCACCTCGTACCTGCACCGTGCGACGCGCGACGAGCCGCTCATGTACCCGGACTACGCCCGCGGCTACGTGGACGACTTCCTGCGCATGACGTTCTCGCGGCCGTACGAGCAGTGGGAGTCCGACCCGGTGCTCGTGTCCGCCATGGACAAGCTGCTCATCCTGCACGCCGACCACGAGCAGAACTGCTCCACGTCCACCGTGCGCATCGTCGGCTCGTCGAACGCGACGCTCTACGCGTCCGTCGCCGCCGGCATCAACGCCCTCTCCGGCCCGTCGCACGGCGGCGCCAACGAGGCCGTGCTCACGATGCTCGAGAGCATCCGCAGCGGCGACGACTCCGTCGAGACCTTCATGAAGAAGGTCAAGAACAAGGAGGACGGCGTCCGGCTCATGGGCTTCGGGCACCGCGTCTACAAGAGCTACGACCCGCGCGCCGCGATCGTCAAGAAGCACGCCGACGCCGTGCTCGGCCAGCTCGGCGCCAAGGACGAGCTCCTCGACATCGCCCGCGGGCTCGAGGAGATCGCCCTGTCCGACGACTACTTCGTGCAGCGCAAGCTGTACCCGAACGTCGACTTCTACACCGGCCTCATCTACAAGGCCATGGGCTTCTCGCCGGCCATGTTCACGCCGCTGTTCGCGCTGGGCCGCATGCCGGGCTGGATCGCCCAGTGGCGCGAGATGATGCACGACCCGCAGACCAAGATCGGCCGCCCGCGGCAGGTCTACACGGGTCCCACCGAGCGCGACTACGTGGGGCTCGAGCAGCGCTGATCGCCTTCCTTGGGACCGTCGCGTCCCGGTAGTGCCCGCCGAGGGAGCGGGATCTCGTGTCGCGAGGCGTCCATCCGATCGCTCGCACCTCGCGACCTCCCGCCAGGCCCATCCAGCCTCGCGACACGAGATCCCGCTCCCTCGGCTCGTTCGTCCTGCGGCCTTTCGCTCCGCGGCCTTGGTGCAGGAACCGTGTCCGCCCGCGAGGTGGACTGCGGGGAACCGTGTCAGCCGGCGGGGAGGACGACGACGACCGCGCCCGCGGGCGGGTGTGCGGCGCCCGGGGCTGTCTCCCACTCGCCGGTCTCGCGGCTCCAGGCCTGCCGGCCGGCGCGGACCTCCTCGGCGCCGGTGGACGACGCCGTCGCGACCGCCCAGTGCGCGACGGCCCACGTCGAGAGCTTCTGCTTCAGCGGCAGGCCGGCCGTGTCGATGCGCACCGTGGTGCCGTCGTCGCCCGCCCGCACGGCGTCGGTGGGCAGGCCGAGGTCGCGCGCCGCGAGCTCGGTCAGGGTGGCCACGGCGGCGTCGCCGGTGGGGGCGTCGGTCTCGGCGACGGGCGGGAGCGTGCACGTGACGGCGCCGGGGGAGTGCCCGGTGAGCGCGGACGCCCAGGCGCGCGACCGGGTCTCGTGCTGGGCGTACGCCTCCGGGAACCCGGAGCGTTGCACGGCCTGGGCGGCGTCGGTGACCTCCATGTCCTGGTAGCCCCGGACCTCGACGAGGCCGTCGAAGAAGGCGCCGGTCGAGTACACGGGGTCCATGATCTCCTCGGGCGTGCCCCAGCCCTGCGACGGGCGCTGCTGGAACAGGCCGAGCGAGTCCCGGTCGCCGTAGTCGATGTTCACCAGGCGCGACTCCTGCAGCGCGGTCGCCAGCGCGATCGTCGCGGCCCGTCCGGGCAGGCCCCGCTGCACGGACGTGCCGACCACCAGCGCGGCGTTCTGGGCCTGCACGGGCGTGAGGTACCAGGACGTGCCGTCCAGCGCGGCGGCGCAGCGCTCGGGCTCCGGCGGGCTCGTGCGGTCCAGGAACCACACGACGCCCGCGATCGCGCCGACCCCGACCACGAGGACGGCGCCGACGGCCGCGGCGATCCCGGCCGTGCGCCGCCTTCGACGTCGGGCCCGGCTCACCGTCAGTTCGCGTGCAGCGCGGCGTTGAGCTCGATGCCGACCCCACCGCGCTCGAGCACCTCGACGGTGCCGGTGCGGGAGTTGCGGCGGAAGAGCAGGTTGTCGCGGCCGGCCAGGTCGCGGGCCTTGACGACGAGCGGGTCGCCGTCGGCGCCCATCTCGCCGAGCACGGTGACCTTGGTGCCGGCGGTCAGGTAGAGGCCGGCCTCGACCACGCAGTCGTCGCCCAGCGGGATGCCGAGGCCGGCGTTGGCGCCCAGCAGGGACCGCTCGCCCACGCGGATGACCTCCTTGCCGCCCCCGGACAGCGTGCCCATGATCGACGCGCCGCCGCCGACGTCGGACCCGTCGCCCACGACGACCCCCGCCGAGATGCGGCCCTCGACCATCGACGCGCCGAGCGTGCCGGCGTTGAAGTTCACGAAGCCCTCGTGCATGACCGTGGTTCCGGCGGCGAGGTGCGCGCCCAGGCGCACGCGGTCGGCGTCGGCGATCCGCACGCCCGCGGGGACGACGTAGTCGACCATGCGGGGGAACTTGTCGACGCCGAACACGGTGACGGCGCGGCCGGTGTCGGCGCGCAGGCGCAGGCGGGTGGCCTCGAAGCCCTCGACGGCGCACGGGCCGTGCGACGTCCACACCACGTTGGTCAGCACGCCGAACAGCCCGTCCAGGTTCACGCCGTGCGGCTCGACCAGCCGGTGCGAGAGCAGGTGCAGGCGCAGGTACGCGTCGGCGGTGTCCGTCGGCGCGACGTCGAGGTCGATCACCGTGCGCACGACGACGACGTCCACGCGGCGCGCGTCGTCCCGCTCGGTGAGGGCGTCGAGCTCGGCCGGGATGTCGACGTCCGACTCCGGCGGCGCGCCCAGCACGGGGGCGGGGTACCAGACGTCGAGCGTGGTGCCGTCGTCGGCGACCGTGGCGAGACCGAGGCCCCAGGCGGGGCGGGAGGAGGCAGGCGTCGTCATGCGGCCAGCGTAGTCGGCGCGTCTGCCACGATGGTGCGCGTGACCACGGACCGCACAGCGCCTTCGCCCGACCCCCACCTGGACCTGCACGCCGCCTCCCGGATCGACACACTCCTGGACACCCTGCTCGACCCGGCGACGATCGCGTCGTCCGACCTCGTCGACCTGCTGGCCGCGGTGTGCGACGTGCCGTCGGTCTCGGGCGACGAGGCCGCGCTCGCCGACGCCGTGGAGCGCGTGCTGCGCGCCCAGCCGCACCTGGAGGTGCTGCGCGACGGCGACGCGCTCGTGGCGCGCACGACCCTCGGCCGCGACCGGCGCGTGATCATCGCCGGCCACCTCGACACCGTGCCGCTCACCGAGCCCGCCAACCTCCCGACCCGGCGGGAGACCGCGGCGGACGGCACCGTGGAGCTGTGGGGCCGCGGCACGGTGGACATGAAGGGCGGCGTGGCGATCGCCCTCGCCCTCGCCGTGGAGCTCGGGCGCCCGGGCGCGGAGCCCGCGCACGACGTCACCTACGTCTTCTACGACCACGAGGAGGTCGAGGCGTCCCTCAGCGGGCTGGGCCGCCTGGTGCGCAACCACCCGGAGGCGCTCGCGGGGGACTTCGCGATCCTCGGGGAGTCCAGCAACAACGGCATCGAGGGCGGCTGCAACGGCACGCTGCGCGTCGAGGTCCGCACCCACGGCGTCGCCGCGCACTCGGCCCGTGCCTGGGCGGGAGTCAACGCGATCCACGCGGCGGCCCCGGTGCTCGCCCGCCTGGCCGCGTACGAGGCGCGGGAGGTCGAGGTGGACGGCCTGGTGTACCGGGAGAGCCTGGGCGCGGTCGGCATCCGCGGCGGCATCGCGGGCAACGTCGTGCCCGACGCCTGCACCGTCACCGTCAACTACCGCTTCGCGCCGTCCCTGGACGTCGCGGGGGCGGAGGCGCACGTGCGCGAGCTGTTCGAGGGGTTCGAGGTCGTCGTCACCGACGCCGCGCCGGGCGCCCGACCGGGCCTCGACGACCCGCTGGTGGCCGACTTCGCGGCCGCGGTCCAGGCCGCCACGGGTACCGAGCCGAAGCCCAAGTACGGCTGGACGGACGTGGCGCGGTTCGCCGAGCTGGGCATCCCCGCGGTGAACTTCGGTCCCGGCGACCCGGTGCTGGCGCACAAGGACGACGAGCGGCTGCCCGTCGCGCGCCTCGCGGTCGGCCGCGACGCCCTGCGCGCGTGGCTGCTGGGCGCCTAGGCTCGGGGACATGACGCGAGCGACCAACCATCCTGGCCCGGGCACCGGCCGCGGCGACGACGGCGTGCCCCAGAAGGGCAGCGGCTACCGCAAGGGGCCCGTGCTCCTGCGCGGGAAGGAGATCCCCGCCCAGACCACCGACCAGCGGCTCCTGTCCGGCGGGGGAGACTCCGACTGGGTGCACTCCGACCCGTGGCGCGTGATGCGGATCCAGTCGGAGTTCGTCGAGGGCTTCGGCGCGCTCGCCGAGGTGGGCCCGGCCGTGTCGGTCTTCGGCTCGGCGCGCACGTCTCCCGACCACCCGGACTATGCGCAGGCCGTCGAGGTCGGCCGCCTCCTCGCGGAGGCCGGGTACGCCGTCATGACGGGCGGCGGCCCCGGCATCATGGAGGCCGCGAACGCCGGCGCGCACAAGGCGGGCGGCACGTCCATCGGCCTCGGCATCGAGCTGCCGTTCGAGCAGGGCATGAACGAGCACGTCAACCTCGGCGTGAACTTCCGGTACTTCTTCGCCCGCAAGACGATGTTCGTCAAGTACGCGCAGGGATTCATCGTGCTGCCGGGCGGGTTCGGCACCTTCGACGAGCTGTTCGAGGCGCTCACCCTCGTCCAGACGCACAAGGTCACCGAGTTCCCCATCGTGCTCGTCGGCTCCGACTACTGGGGCGGCCTCCTCGACTGGCTGCGCACCGCCGTCGCCGACCGCGGCATGATCGGCGCACACGACATCGACCTCATGCACCTGACGGACTCGCCCGCCGAGGCCGTCCAGTACGTCGTCGAGCGCGGGCACGTGCTCGCGGCGCGCGCCACCGCCGACGGCTCGTGACGGACCTGGCCCCGCCGCCCGCGGGGACGCCGCTGGTGCTGCGCGGGCGCGAGGTCGGCCGCGGGTCCGACGGCGCGCTGCGGCCGGTGGTGATGGCGATCGTCAACCGCACCACCGACTCGTTCTACGCCCCCGCCCGCCAGCCGGACGAGGGCGCGGCGCTCGCGGCCGCCCACCAGGCCTGGGAGGACGGCGCGCAGATCCTCGACGTCGGTGGCGTGCGAGCCGGCGTCGGCCCCGAGGTCGACGAGGCGGAGGAGATCGACCGCGTCGTCCCGTTCGTCGCGCGGCTGCGCGAGCAGGTCCCGGACCTGCTCGTGTCGGTCGACACGTGGCGGGCCGGCGTCGCCCGCGAGGTGGTCGCGGCGGGCGCGGACCTGGTCAACGACACCTGGGCGGGCCATGACCCCGAGCTCGTCGAGGTGGCGGGTGCGGCGGGCGTCGGCGTCGTCTGCTCGCACACGGGCGGGGCCGTGCCGCGCACCGACCCGTACCGCGTCGAGTACCCGCCGACGCCGGGCGCGGGCGGCGACCCGCGCGACGGCGTCCTCGACGACGCGGTCGCGACGCTGCGCGCGGCGGCCGCGCGCGCGGTGGCGTGCGGCGTCCCGGCCCGCTCCGTCCTGGTGGACCCGACGCACGACTTCGGGAAGAACACCTGGCACTCGCTGCACCTGCTGCGCCGCACGGAGGTGCTCGCCGGGCTGGGCTACCCGCTGCTCATGGCCCTCAGCCGCAAGGACTTCGTGGGGGAGACGCTGGGGCTCGGCCCCGACGACCGCCTCGAGGGCACCCTGGCGGCCACGGCGCTCGCGGCGTGGATGGGGGCGACCGTCTTCCGCGCGCACGACGTCGTCGCGACCCGGCGGGTGCTCGACCTGGTCGCGGTCGTGCGCGACGAGGCGCCCCCGCACGCCGTGCTGCGTGGCCTGGCCTGACGGCGGCGGGTCTCGCCAGTCGATCCGAGGCGTCCGGGGTGTGGAAGTCGGGGGCAGGTTCTGAACTAGAATGGTGGGGCGCGCCTCGGCCCGCTCCCGCCGACCGGCGGACAGCGGGCAGGGGTCAGGCCGAGGAACCGGACAACGGAATGGAGAGCCACAGATGGCTGCGATGAAGCCGCGGACGGGCGACGGGCCGCTGGAGGTCACCAAGGAAGGACGCGGCATCGTCATGCGGGTCCCGCTCGAGGGTGGCGGCCGTCTGGTCGTGGAGCTGAACGCCACCGAGGCGACTGAGCTGGGCGAGGCGCTCCAGGCCGTCGTCTCCTGACGGCGAGGACGCGACAGACGCGGCGAGCGCGGGGCGGACGCCCCGCGCTCGTTTCTTTTGCCCTCCCTCGGAGCCGTCCTCCGTCGGCGTCTCGCGGGCGGTGCTCAGCGCCGCACGGCGAGCAGCAGCCCGTCGCCGGAGGGCGCGAGCGCCGAGAGCACCCGGTCGTCGGCGCGCAGGGAGCGGCCGACGTCGCGCACCACGGTGGTGACCTCGTCGCGGCGCGCCGGGTCGGGCACGCGGCCGCCGTGCAGGGCGCCGTCGACGGCGAGCACACCGCCCGGGCGCAGCAGCCGCAGCCCCGCCTCGACGTACTCCGGGTAGGCGTGCGGGTCGGCCCCGACGAGCACCAGGTCGTACGCACCGTCGGTGAGGCGCGGCAGCACGTCCGCGGGGCGGCCGGGGATGGTCCGCGTGCGGGCCGGGCGGATCCCGGCCTCGGCGAACGCCCGCTTCGCGGCCCGCTGGTGCTCGAGCTCCGCGTCGATCGTCGTGAGGACGCCGTCGGCGGGCATGCCGCGCAGCAGCCAGAGCGCGGCGACCCCCGTGCCCGTGCCGACCTCGACCACGGCCCGCGCGCCCAGCGACGCGGCCATCACCTGGAGGAGCGCGCCGGTGCCCGGGGAGGCGGCGTGGCAGCCCAGCTCCGCGGCGCGCTCGCGGGCACGCAGCAGCACCTCGTCCTCGGGGACGAAGGACTCGCTGTAGGCCCAGGCGGCGGTGCGTCCGCTGCGGGCGTCGACGTCGGTGCTGATGGCGGGTCCTCCACGGCGCGGTCGCCGGCGGGGCGGCCGGCGCGGGTGATGCTGCGGTGATCGTACGCGGGAACGTCGCGGCGTGCCCGGACGTTGCCGTGGGACGATGGTGATGATGACGACCGACCCCGCTCCCGTGCAGGACGTGCCCGAGGCCCCCGCCGAGGCGGGCTTCGGCGTGCCCGAGGACGCCGCCTGGACGCCCCCCACGTGGGACGAGATCGTGCGCGAGCACTCGGCGCGCGTCTACCGGCTCGCGTACCGGCTGAGCGGCAACCGGCAGGACGCCGAGGACCTGACCCAGGAGACGTTCCTGCGCGTCTTCCGCTCCCTGTCCAGCTACACGCCGGGGACGTTCGAGGGCTGGCTGCACCGCATCACGACCAACCTCTTCCTCGACCAGGTGCGGCGCAAGAAGCGCATCCGCATGGAGGCGATGGGAGACGACGCCGCCCGCGTGGCCGCGCCGGAGGACCACGGTCGCCCCGAGCGCGGCTTCGAGCACGCGAACCTGGACCACGACGTGCAGGCGGCCCTCGACGCGCTGCGCCCCGAGTACCGCGCCGCCGTCGTGCTGTGCGACATCGAGGGCCTCAGCTACGAGGAGATCGCGGTCACGCTGGGCATCAAGCTCGGCACGGTCCGCTCCCGCATCCACCGGGCCCGCGCGCAGCTCCGTGACGCGCTGGAGCACCGTCGCGCGGAGGTGACGGCGCGGGACGCGAGCGGCGGGGTGCCGTCGTGACGGGCTACGCCGGGGGCGGCCACCTCGGACCGTGGGTGAGCGACGTCGCCGACGGCCAGCTCGACGCCGCGTCGACGGAGCGGGCGCTGGTGCACGTCGCGGGCTGCGAGCGCTGCGCCGCGGAGCTCGACGCCGCCCGGGCGGCGCGCCGGGCCCTCGCCGGGGCCCGTGACGTGGCGCCCGACCCGGAGCTCACGGACCGCCTCCTCGCACTGTCGGCCTCGATCCCGTCGACGGCGGGGGACCCGTTGCGCGACCGGGGCGACGTCGTCGGCTGGGAGCGCCCCGCCGCGTGGGCCCCGACGCTCTCCGGGCAGCTCGGCGCGCGGCGCCGGCACCGCACGCGCCGCTTCGTCGCCGTCGGCGCGGGCGGGGTGGGCGTGCTCGGGGTGGCGCTCTTCGTGCTGGGCCAGGCCCCGGTGGTCAGCCCCGACCCGTCGCGGGCCGCGGCCCTCACCCTCCTGGCGGGCGCGGAGCCGGTCGGCGCCTCCGACGCGGCGGCCGCGCGCGCGAGCACCGCGGAGTCGATCGCGTGGCTGTCCGAGCACGGCTGGGCCGCCCCCGCGGCGCTGCCCGTCGGCTACGCGATCACCGCGCTGCGCACCGACGGCTGCACCGCGACCGACGGGTCGTCCACCGGGTCGGTGGAGCTGGACGTGTCCGGGCCGGACGGCAACGCCGTCGTGTGCCTGCGCCAGGGGCGGCTCGCGGACCTGGGGCCCGCCGTCGACGGCGCGGGCGTCGCCGGGTCGGGGGGCCTCGAGGTCCACGACCACGACGTGCGCGTGCTCTCCAGCGAGCCGTGGCACGTCGCCTGGCAGTCGGGCGACACGGCGCTCGACGTCGTCGCCGACCTTCCCGCGGACGCGCTCGCCGAGCTCGTCGCCGCGTTCCCGGGCACCACCGCGGGCGACGACGCCGGCGTGCTGCACGAGATCACCCGCGGCTGGACCACCATGACAGGAGCCCTCTGGCGCCGATGACCGCACCGTCCCGCCCTGACGACGACGACCTGTTCGCCCCGCCCGAGCCGCCGGCGCGCGCCCCGGAGCCCGAGCCGCCGGTCGTGCCGGTCGTCCGCGCGCTCCCCGCCTCGCCGTTCCCGCCGACGCTGTCCCCGACGCCGTCGGACGCGGCGCACGCCCCGGCCGCGGACCACGCCGGCGCCGCGGAGGACCACAGCGCCCCCGCCGCGGACCATGTCGCGCCGACGGGCCACGCCCCGGCTGGACCGGCGACGCGCCGACGCCGGCCGGGCACGGCCGCCGTCGTGGCCCTCGCCCTGGTGGCGGGCGCGGTGGGCGGCTTCGTCGGGGGGCGGGTCTCCGACGCGCTCGACGACGGGCGCCCCACCGACGCGGCGCTGCCGACCTCCGGCACGGGTGGCGCGGCGACGGGCGCCTCCGCCGGGGCGGCGCGGCCCGACGGCTCGGTCGCCGCGCTCGCCGCGCACGTGCTCCCGAGCGTCGTGTCGATCCAGGTGACGGGCGCGGACGGCGTGTCGACGGGCTCGGGGTTCGTGCTGCGCGAGGACGGCTACATCCTCACGAACAACCACGTCGTGGCCCCGGCGGACGGCAAGGGATCGGCCCGCGTGACGTTCTCGGACGGGCGGGAGCGCGACGCGAAGGTCGTGGGGCGCACCGCGGACTACGACCTCGCCGTCATCAAGGTGGACGAGGACGGGCTGGAGCCCCTCGTCCTCGGCGACTCGGACGAGGTGGTCGTCGGCGACCCGGTGCTCGCCGTGGGTGCGCCGCTGGGCCTGGACTCGACCGTCACGACAGGGATCGTCAGCGCGCTGCACCGGCCGGTGCAGGCGGGCGACGAGACCGGGGGAGCGACCGCCGCGTTCATCGACGCCATCCAGACCGACGCCGCGATCAACCCGGGGAACTCCGGGGGGCCGCTGATCGACGCCGACGGCGAGGTGGTGGGGATCAACTCCGCGATCGCGCAGCCGCCGGGTGCGCTGGCCGCCACGGGCAACATCGGCCTCGGCTTCGCGATCCCGTCGTCGCAGGCGCGCCACACGGCGGAGCAGCTCATCGAGTCCGGGCACGCCACCTACCCGGTGATCGGGGCCCTGCTCGACACGTCGTACTCGGGCGAGGGGGTCAAGGTCTCCGACGGCTCCCAGCAGGGGCAGGCGGCGGTGACCCCCGATGGCCCCGCCGACCGGGCCGGCATCCGGCCGGGCGACGTGATCCTCTCGGTCGACGGCAGGCCCGTGACCATGAGCGACGCGCTCATCGTGGCCATCCGCGCGCGCCAGCCCGGCGACGCGGTGACGCTGCGCGTGCGCACGAACGGGCAGGAGCGCGAGGTGCGCGTCGTGCTGCAGGAGAGGGAGTCCGAATGACGTCCGTGCCCAGTTTCCGTCGCGGCGTCCGCGCCGCCTCCCGCGGGCGCTAGGCTGCTCCCGTGTTCGACATCAACGGCGGTGAGTTCCTCATCATCGTGGTGCTCGCCGTCCTGCTGATCGGACCCGAGCGCCTCCCCGGGTACGCCTCCCAGCTCGCGTCGCTCGTGAAGCGCGGCCGGCGCATGCTCCGGGACGCCAAGGAGCGGGTGGACACCGAGCTCGGCCCCGAGTTCCAGGACGTGGACTGGTCCAAGCTCGACCCCCGCCAGTACGACCCGCGCCGCATCGTGCGCGAGGCGCTGGCGGACGACGACGACGACATCCCGGCGCGGGCGCCCGCGCCGGCTGCGACGGCCGCAGCGGCGGGCACCGCCGCAGCGGCGGGCACGGCCGGCGGGTCCGCGGGCGCCGCCGCCACGAGCACCTCGGAGCAGGCGGAGGTCACGGTGCCGGCCCCGTTCGACGACGAGGCCACGTAGCCGTCGCTCCGGCGGCCCTCCTCCTGGACCGGTTTTCGACGGGCCCGGGCGACCTGCCACAATGGACGCCATGCCCGACGTCGCCACCTCATCGTCCCCGCAGCGCGGAGCGTCCGCGCCGGGGCTGCCCCGCATCTTCTCCGGCATGCAGCCGACCGACGGGTCGTTGCACCTCGGGAACTACCTGGGCGCGCTGGCCCAGTGGGTGGCCCTCCAGGAGGGCCACGAGGCGTTGTACTGCGTCGTCGACCTGCACGCCCTGACGGTGAACCCGGACCCGGCGGCGCTGCGCGAGCGCACCCGCCGCACGGCCGCGCAGTACCTCGCGGGCGGCATCGACCCCGAACGGTCGATCCTGTTCGTGCAGTCGCACGTGGCCGAGCACGCGGAGCTGGCGTGGCTCCTGTCGTGCCAGACCGGTTTCGGCGAGGCCGGCCGGATGACGCAGTTCAAGGACAAGTCGGCCAAGCAGGGGTCCGAGGGCACCACCGTGGGCCTGTTCACGTACCCGGTGCTCATGGCCGCGGACATCCTCCTGTACGACACGGCGCTGGTGCCGGTCGGCGAGGACCAGCGCCAGCACCTCGAGCTCACCCGCGACCTCGCGGAGCGCCTGAACGCCCGCTTCGGCGAGGGCACCGCCGTCGTCCCCGAGGCGCACATCGTCAAGGCCGTGGCGAAGATCCAGGATCTGCAGGAGCCCACGGCCAAGATGAGCAAGTCGAACGCCGGCGGCAAGGGTGTCGTCTGGCTGCTGGAGGACCCGAAGAAGGCCGTCAAGGCGATCAAGTCCGCCGTCACGGACGCGGACGAGTCCTACGGCGTGCGCTACGACCCGGCCGCCAAGCCGGGCATCTCCAACCTGCTGACGATCTTCTCAGCCGTCACGGGGCGCGGCGTCGACGAGATCGCCGCCGAGTACGACGGCCGTGGCTACGGCTACCTCAAGGTGGACCTGGCCGACGCCGTCGTCGCCTTCCTCGAGCCGTTCCAGACGCGGGCCCAGACCTACCTCGCGGACCCGGCGCAGCTCGACAAGGTGCTGGCCGACGGCGCCGAGCGCGCGCGGGACATCGCGCGGCCGGTGCTCGACCGCGTCTACGACCGGTTCGGCCTGCTGCCGCGAGGCGCCCGGTGAACTTCCCTGACCGCGGGCCTGCCCAGGTGCGGATCGGCGTCGCCATCGCGGTGCCCGAGCCGTACGGCACGCAGCTCCAGGAGGCGCGCGCCCGGCTCGGCGACCCGCTGGCGAACTCCATCCCGCCGCACATCACGGTGATCGGCCCGACGGTGGTCGACGAGTCGCTGCTCGACGCCGTGGCGGAGCACCTGGAGAAGGTGGCGTCAGAGACGGCCCCGTTCCGCGTCCACCTGCGCGGGGCGGGCACGTTCCGCCCCGTCTCGCCGGTCGTGTTCGTGTCGCTCGCCGAGGGCATCGCGGAGTGCGAGCGGCTCGAGACCGCCGCGCGGTCGGGCGTGCTGGCCCAGGACCTGCGGTTCAACTACCACCCGCACGTCACCGTCGCGCACGAGGTCACCGAGGCCGACCTGGACCGCGCCTTCGTCGAGATGGCCGACTTCGACGGCGTCTTCGAGGTGGACCGCCTCTGGCAGTACGAGCACGGCGACGACGGTGTGTGGCGCCCGCAACGCTCGTTCCGGCTCGCGGGGGAGCACCCGGCTCCCTAGGGTCGCGGTTGTGAACGACCGACTCGTCCAGGCCAAGAGCCGGTCCGTCGTCGCGTACCAGTGGTTCAAGAGCCTCCGGCCCGTGCGGTCCTGGTACTGGTACGTCGACCGCCGCGGCGCCCTCCTGTGCGGCGGCATCGCCTACACGGCGATCTTCTCGCTCTTCGCCGCGCTGACCATCGGCTTCACCGTGTTCTCGCGGGTGCTGGACGGCCGGAAAGAGCTCCAGGAAGCCGTCTTCAGGCAGATCAACACGTGGCTGCCGGGACTCGTCGGCGAGGGTGACAAGTACGTCATCCAACCGTCGCAGCTGGTGCTGCCCAGTGTGATCACCTGGTACAGCGTGACGGCCACCGTGGTGTTCCTGTGGACGGCGATCGGGTTCATGCGGGCCCTGCGCATCTCCGTGCGGTCGATGTTCGACCAGCCGGTGGTGGGTGTCAGCCCCGTGCTGTCGAAGATCTGGGAGCTGCTGGGCTTCGTCATCCTCGGGGCGATGATCGTGGCCTCCGCCGCGGCGAGCATCCTGTCCCAGGCGGTGAGCCGGCGGGTCGAGGACCTGTTCGGCGGGTCGTTCGTCGTCGCCCAGGTCACGGCGCTGGGATCTGCCGCGGTCGGGGTGGCCCTCGACGCGCTGCTGGTCTACCTCATCGTGCGCGTCGTGGCCCGGGTGCGCCCGCGCCGCACGCGCGACTTCGTCCTCGGCTGCCTCGCGGCGGGCGTCGTGGCGGGAGTGCTGCGCTGGCTGGGCACGTCGGTCGTGGCCGCCGGCGCGGAGCGCAACGCCCTGCTCGCCGCGTTCGCCGGCCTCGTGACGGTCCTGGTGCTGGTGAACTTCGTCGCGCGGGTGCTGCTGCTGGTGTGCGCGTGGATCTACGACCCGCCCCGCCTGGACGAGATCGCGCGCGCGGAGGCGGAGGTCGCGGCGATGCGCGACGCGGCGGAGATCGAGCGCGTCGTCCGGCGCGGGCAGGGGTCCGGAAAGCCGTGGAGCCCCGTCGTACGCGGGGTACGACGGGGCTCCTACGCCATGCGGATGTCCAGCGTCCGCCGGGTGGGCCGGCGGGCGGGACGGGGCGTCAGAACGCGCGGGTGATCATCGCGCGCTTGACCTCCTGGATGGCCTTGGTGACCTCGATGCCGCGGGGGCAGGCCTCGGTGCAGTTGAAGGTCGTGCGGCAGCGCCACACGCCCTCCTTGTCGTTGAGGATCTCCAGGCGCTGGGTGGCGCCCTCGTCGCGGCTGTCGAAGATGAACCGGTGCGCGTTGACGATCGCGGCCGGGCCGAAGTACTGCCCGTCGGTCCAGAACACGGGGCACGACGACGTGCACGCGGCGCACAGGATGCACTTGGTGGTGTCGTCGAACCGCTCGCGGTCCTCGGCGGACTGCAGCCGCTCGCGGCTCGGCTCGTTCCCCGACGTGATGAGGAACGGCATGATCTCGCGGTAGGAGGCGAAGAACGGCTCCATGTCGACCACGAGGTCCTTGACCACGGGCAGGCCCTTGATGGGCTCCACGGTGATCGGCTTGTCCGGGTTGACGTCCTTGAGGAGCGTCTTGCAGGCGAGCCGGTTGCGGCCGTTGATCCGCATGGCGTCGGAGCCGCAGACCCCGTGAGCGCACGAACGGCGGAAGGTCAGCGACCCGTCCTGCTCCCACTTGATCTTGTGCAGCGCGTCGAGCACGCGGTCGGTGCCGTGCACCTGGACGACGAAGTCGTCCCAGGTCGACTCCTCGCCGTGCTCCGACTCGGGGTTGTACCGCCGGACGCGGAGCGTGACCTCGAAGCTGGGGACGGCGCCGGCCTTCGGCTCGGCCGACGGGGCAGCGGGGTTCTCGAGAACAGCAGTCATCAGTACTTCCGCTCCATGGGCTCGTACCGGGTCTGGATGACGGGCTTGGACCCCAGGACGACCTTGTAGTCCCCGAAGTCCTCGACGTGGTCGAAGTAGCCCGGGACGTGGCCGTCGCCGGCGTCGGGGGCCGACGTCGGGCGGCGGTACGCCATCGTGTGCAGCATGTAGTTCGCGTCGTCGCGGGCGGGGTAGTCCTCGCGGTAGTGCCCGCCGCGCGACTCCTTGCGGTTCAGGGCGGCGACGACGGTCACCTCGGCGATGTCCAGCAGGAAGCCGAGCTCGATCGCCTCGAGCAGGTCCGTGTTGAACAGCTTGCCCTTGTCCTGGACGGACACGTTCCGGTACCGCTTCTGCAGGTCGCGGATCGTGGCGAGCGCCTCGTTCAGCGAGTCGCCGGTGCGGAACACCTGGGCGTTCGCGTCCATGGTCTCCTGCAGCGCCTGGCGGACGTCGGCGACGCGCTCGCCCTCGGGGCGGTCGCGCATCTCGGCGAGCTGGGCCTCGACGCGGGCGGCCGGGGCCTCCGGCAGCTCCGCGTGCTGGGCGACCGTCTTGGCGTACGCGGCCGCGGAGCGGCCGGCGCGCTTGCCGAAGACGTTGATGTCGAGCAGCGAGTTGGTGCCCAGGCGGTTGGAGCCGTGCACGGACACGCACGCGACCTCGCCCGCGGCGTAGAGGCCCTTGACGACGTTGTGGCTGTCGCGGAGCACCTCGCCCAGGATGTTGGTCGGGACGCCGCCCATCGCGTAGTGCGCGGTGGGGTACACGGGCACGGGCTCGGTGTACGGCTCGATGCCGAGGTAGGTGCGCGCGAACTCGGTGATGTCCGGGAGCTTCGCGTCGATGTGCGCGGGCTCGAGGTGCGTCAGGTCGAGCAGGACGTAGTCCTTGTTCGGGCCGGCGCCGCGGCCCTCGCGCACCTCGTTGGCCATCGACCGGGCGACGATGTCGCGCGGCGCGAGGTCCTTGATGGTGGGGGCGTAGCGCTCCATGAAGCGTTCGCCGTCCGCATTGCGCAGGATGCCGCCCTCGCCGCGGGCCGCCTCCGACAGGAGGATGCCCAGGCCGGCCAGGCCTGTCGGGTGGAACTGGAAGAACTCCATGTCCTCCAGGGGCAGGCCGCGGCGGTACGCCAGCGCCATGCCGTCGCCCGTGAGGGTGTGGGCGTTGGAGGTGGTCTTGAAGATCTTGCCCGCGCCGCCGGTCGCGAAGATGATCGCCTTCGCCTGGAACACGTGGATCTCGCCGCTGGCCAGGTCGTAGGCGACGACGCCGGTCGCGTTGACCTCGGCCCCGTCTTCGATCTGCTCGGTGGTGAGGTCGTGGTCCGTCAGCAGGTCGAGGACGTAGAACTCGTTGAAGAACTCCACCTGCTGCTTCACGCAGTTCTGGTAGAGCGTCTGCAGGATCATGTGGCCGGTGCGGTCCGCGGCGTAGCAGGCGCGGCGCACCGCGGCCTGGCCGTGGTCGCGGGTGTGCCCGCCGAACCGGCGCTGGTCGATCCGGCCCTCGGGCGTGCGGTTGAAGGGCAGGCCCATCTTCTCCAGGTCGAGGACCGAGTCGATGGCCTCCTTCGCGAGGATCTCCGCCGCGTCCTGGTCGACCAGGTAGTCACCGCCCTTGACGGTGTCGAACGTGTGCCACTCCCAGTTGTCCTCCTCGACGTTCGCGAGGGCCGCGGCCATGCCGCCCTGGGCGGCGCCGGTGTGGGAGCGGGTGGGGTACAGCTTGGAGATGACGGCGGTGCGGGCCTCGCCGGAGGCCTCGAGCGCCGCGCGCATGCCGGCGCCGCCTGCGCCGACGATGACGACGTCGTACTGGTGTGTCTGCATCGGGGGAGCCAGTCCTTAGTTCGCGGAACAGATCGACGGCAGGAGGTTCGCCGGTGCGTCCGGCGGGCACGGGTTGAACGTGAAGATCACGAGGGTGCCGAGCACGACGACGATCACGAACGCCAGGTACAGCAGCCCCTTGAGCACCATGCGGGTGGTGTCGCGCTGGGCGTAGTCGTTGATGATCGTGCGCACGCCGTTGGTGCCGTGGATCATCGCGAGCCACAGCATCAGCAGGTCCCAGACCTGCCAGAACGGGGAGGACCACTTGCCGCCGACGAAGGCGAAGTCGATGGCGTGCACGCCGTCGCCCACCATGAGGTTGACGAACAGGTGCCCGAAGACGAGCACGAGCAGCACGACGCCCGACGCCCGCATGAACACCCAGCTGTACAGCTCGTAGTTGCCGCGGGTGGTCTTGCGGCGCGCGTACGGGGAGCGCGGTGCGGCGAGCGCGGACGGGGTCTGGGTCTGAGCCATCAGTGCCCACCTCCGAAGACGTTCATCAGGTGCCGCGGCAGGAAGCCGGCCATCGTCACGACGAACAGGCCGACGACGATCCAGAGCATGGCCTTCTGGTACTTCGGGCCCTTGGCCCAGAAGTCGACCAGGATCACGCGGATGCCGTTGAACGCGTGGAAGACGATCGCGGCCACCAGGCCGGCCTCCCCGAGTCCCATGATCGGCGTCTGGTACGTGCCGATGACGGCGTTGTATGCCTCGGGCGAGACCCGGACGAGCGCCGTGTCCAGGATGTGCACGAGGAGGAAGAAGAAGATGAGCACGCCGGTCACGCGATGCGCGACCCAGGACCACATGCCTTCACGGCCGCGGTAGAGCGTGCCAGCAGGTGCTGTAGGCACGGGGGGAGCCTCCGTTGGCGGATTCTGTGTGGATTCCGTTCACGGCCACTGTAGTGACATCCGGTCGCCTCCCGGCACACGAGGTCCGGCAAACCGGGACGGCTCGGGGCGTTTCGTGACCCATCCCACAGGGTTGACGTCGCGCGAGCCGTCGCCGTCAGCACGCGTCACTATGCTGCGGACATGACTTCCCGACCCGTCCCCGGGTTCTTCGCCGTGGTCCCGGCGGGGGGCGCGGGCACCCGCCTGTGGCCGCTGTCCAGGGCGGGCGCCCCCAAGTTCCTGCACGACCTCGCGGGCACCGGCCGCTCCCTGCTGCAGGGCACCGTCGACCGGCTCCGGCCCCTGACCGGTCCCGGTGGGGTGGTCCTCGTCACGGGGGAGCAGCACGTGGCCGCCGCGCGCGAGCAGCTCCCCGGGCTCGGCGACGACGACGTGCTCGCCGAGCCGTCGCCGCGCGACTCCATGGCTGCCATCGGCCTCGCCGCCGCCGTGCTCGAGCGGCGGCACGGGGACGTCGTCGTCGGCTCCTTCGCGGCGGACCAGGTCGTGTCCGGCGCGGCCGCCTTCGACGCCGCGGTGCGCGAGGCGGTCGAGGCCGCGCGCGCGGGCTACGTCACGACGATCGGGATCGCGGCCTCGCGCCCGTCCGTGGCCTTCGGCTACGTGCACAGCGGCGAGCCGCTGGGCGTCGAGGGCGCGCCGAGCGCCTTGCACGCGCGCGGCTTCACGGAGAAGCCGGACGCCGCGACCGCCCGCGAGTACGTGGCGTCGGGCGAGTACCGCTGGAACGCGGGCATCTTCGTGGCCCGCAGCTCTGTGCTCCTGGGGCACCTGGCGACCCACCGCCCCGCCCTGCACGACGGGCTGCGGCAGATCGCCGCCGCGTGGGACACACCGCGGCGCGCCGAGGTCGTGGCCCGGGTGTGGCCGGGGCTGGAGAAGATCGCGATCGACCACGCCGTCGCGGAGCCGGTGGCCGCGGAGGGCGGCGTCGCCGTCGTGCCCGGCACCTTCGGCTGGGACGACGTCGGGGACTTCAACTCGCTCGCCGCGCTCCTGCCGTCGGACGACGACGGGGGGTCCAAGGTGCTCGGCGACCCCGCCGACGTGGTGCGCGTGCAGTCCGCCGGATCCGTCGTCGTCCCGGGCGGCGACCGGGTGGTCGCGCTGCTCGGCATCGACGACGTCGTCGTCGTCGACACCCCGGACGCGCTGCTGGTCACGACCCGGGCCCGCGCCCAGCAGGTCAAGGACATGGTCGACGCGATGCGGACCCACGGCCGCGAGGACGTCCTGTGAGCGCCGGCACCGGCACCGGCGCGCGCCTCGACGAGGTCGTCGGCGCGCTGGAGGCGGAGCTGATCGCCGTGCGGCGCGACGTGCACGCCCACCCGGAGCTCGCCCGCCAGGAGGTGCGCACCACCGCGCTGGTGGCCGACCGGCTGCGTGCTGCCGGCCTCGAGCCCCGGCTGCTGGAGGGCTCGGGGCTGGTCTGCGACATCGGCCCGGGGCGCACGGCCGACGGCCGCGGCCGGGTGGCCCTGCGTGCCGACATCGACGCGCTGCCGCTCGAGGACTCCTGCGGGCTGCCGTTCCGTTCCGTCGTGCCGGGCGTCGCGCACGCCTGCGGTCACGACGTGCACACGGCGGTCGTGCTGGGCGCCGGGCTGGCCCTCGCGGCCCTGGCCGACGAGGGCCTGCTCGAGCGCGGCGTGCGGCTCGTGTTCCAGCCCGCGGAGGAGGTCACCCCCGGGGGCGCGCACGACGTCATCGGGCAGGGCGCGCTGGACGGCGTGGACCGCATCGCCGCGGTGCACTGCGAGCCCAAGCTCGACGTCGGGCAGGTCGGCACGCGCATCGGGCCGATCACGTCCGCGTCCGACACCGTGACGGTCACGCTGTCCTCGAGCGGCGGCCACACCTCGCGCCCGCACCTCACGGGCGACGTCGTGTACGCGCTGGGCCAGGTCATCACCCAGGTCCCCGCGGTGCTGGGCCGCCGGCTCGACCCGCGCTCGGGCGTGAACCTCACCTGGGGCGCCGTGCACGCGGGCAACGCGCACAACGCCATCCCCGCCACGGGCACCGTGGGAGGCACGCTGCGCTGCCTGGACGTGCGCGCCTGGGAGCGCGCGGGCCAGGTGCTCCACGACGCGGTCGAGCAGGTCGTGGCCCCCTACGAGGTGGACGTGACGGTGCGGCACGCGCGCGGCGTCCCGCCGGTCGACAACGACGCGGCGGTGACCGGGGCGCTGGAGGCCGCGGGGGCGGCGGTGCTCGGGCCCGACGGCGTGGTGCTCACGGAGCAGTCGCTCGGCGGCGAGGACTTCGCCTGGTACCTCACCAAGGCCCCCGGCGCGATGGCGCGGCTGGGCACCGCGACGCCGGGGGAGCGGCGCTACGACATCCACCGGGGCGACCTGGTGGTCGACGAGCGGTCGATCGCCGTCGGGGCCCGGCTGCTGGGACGTTTCGCGCTGCAGCCCTGACCCGCCGGAAAGTTGCCGGTGTGTTCCCGGGAGGTGCCGCGTCGATACCGCTTCGGTAACGACTCCTGCAGGTTCACCGCTTGCGGTTCTCGGCGCGGTCGCCGGTGGCTAGGCTCACCTCGGTGACGGGCCGGACGATCCTGGCCCGACGATCGATCGACAGGAGCGACAGGTGAAGAGAGCGATCCAGCTCACCGCCCTCGCCGGCGTCGCCGCGCTCGCGCTGGCGGCCTGTGCGGAGGCCCCCGAGGAGTCCGGCGGCGGTAGCAGCGCCGCGACCGCGGTGGAGGGCTTCAAGCCGTGCATCGTCTCGGACCAGGGTGGGTTCGACGACAAGAGCTTCAACCAGCTCAGCTTCGAGGGGGCGACCGCGGCGGCGGACGAGTTCGGCGTGAAGCTCACGTCCGTCCAGTCCCAGTCGGAGAGCGACTTCAAGCCGAACGTCGAGTCGCTCGTCGGTCAGAACTGCAGCCCGATCGTGTCGGTCGGCTTCGCGTTGTCGGCCGCGACGATCGAGTCGGCGAAGGCGAACCCCGAGACCGAGTACATCATCATCGACGACGCGGCGGACGCGGACTTCGACGGCAAGACGGACGCCGAGAACATCAAGCCGCTGCTGTACGACACGGCGCAGGCCGCGTTCCTCGCCGGCTACCTGTCCGCGGGCTACTCGCAGACGGGCAAGGTGGGCACCTTCGGCGGCCAGCCGTACCCGACCGTGACCATCTTCATGGACGGTTTCAAGCAGGGCGTCGAGTACTACAACGAGACCAAGGGCAAGAAGGTCGAGGTCGTGGGCTACTCGGGCGGCGAGGAGGGCTCGTTCACGGGCGGCTTCGAGGCCAACGAGACCGCGAAGACCACGGCGCAGAACATCATCGACCAGGGCGTCGACGTGCTCCTGCCGGTGGGCGGGCCGATCTACCAGTCCGCGATCGCCGCGATCCAGGACTCGGGCAAGGACATCGCGCTCATCGGCGCAGACGCGGACCTCTTCGAGTCCGACCCGTCGACGCAGGACTACGTGCTCACGTCGGTCCTCAAGGCGATGGACCTGTCCACCGAGGAGGCGGTCACGGCCGCCGGCAAGGGCGAGTTCGACGCGACGCCGTACATCGGCACCCTCGAGAACGAAGGCGTGGGCATCGCCCCGCTGCACAACTTCGAGGACAAGGTCGACCCGGCCCTCATGGACGAGGTCAAGGACCTGCAGCAGAAGATCATCGACGGCGACGTGACGGTCAAGTCGTACCTCTCCGGCCAGGAGTGACCGACCGCTCGACCTACCGATGACGCTCGTGCGCGGGCCCCGCGGAACACCCCGGGGCCCGCGCACGACGTATGCGGGGCGGCGGCGACGTCGCCCCGGTGAGAGGCTGACGACGGTACGTCGATCCCGGCCCCTGACGACCCCTCGACGGATCCCTCGACGGACGGAAGGCAGAGCATGAGGCTCGAGCTGCGAGGCATCACGAAGCGCTTCGGCGCGCTCGTGGCGAACGACCACATCGACCTGGTGGTGCAGCCGGGCGAGATCCACTGCTTGCTGGGCGAGAACGGCGCCGGCAAGTCCACCCTGATGAACGTGCTGTACGGCCTCTACCAGGCCGACGAGGGCGAGATCCTGCTGGACGACGAGGTCCAGGCGTTCGACGGCCCGGGCGACGCGATGGCCGCCGGCATCGGCATGGTGCACCAGCACTTCATGCTCGTCCCCGTGTTCACGGTGGCCGAGAACGTCATGCTCGGGCACGAGTCGACGCGGGCCGGCGGCGTGCTCGACCTGGACAGCGCGCGCAGCCGGGTCGAGGAGATCGCGGGCCGGTTCGGCTTCCACGTCGACCCCGACGCGGTCGTCGAGGACCTCCCCGTGGGCGTGCAGCAGCGGGTCGAGATCATCAAGGCGCTGTCGCGCGACGCGGACGTGCTGGTCTTCGACGAGCCGACCGCGGTGCTGACGCCGCAGGAGACCGACGAGCTGATGGCGATCATGCGCCAGCTGCGCGACGAGGGCGCCGCGATCGTCTTCATCACGCACAAGCTGCGCGAGGTGCGCGCCGTCGCCGACCGCATCACCGTGGTCCGCCACGGCAAGGTCGTCGGCGAGGCCAGCCCCACAGCGACCGACGGCGAGCTGGCGTCCCTCATGGTGGGCCGCGCCGTCGAGCTGACGGTGCGCAAGGACGCCCCGCGCCCGACCGAGCACGCGCTCGAGGTCACCGACCTGCGGGTCGAGGGCGCCGACGGCGTGGTGCTGGTGGACGACGTGAGCTTCACCGTCCGCGGCGGCGAGGTGCTCGTCGTGGCCGGCGTGCAGGGCAACGGGCAGACCGAGCTCACCGAGGCGCTCGTCGGCCTGCAGCCCGGGGTCACCGGAAGCGTGCGGCTGGACGGCACGGAGCTCGTGGGCCGGTCCGTGCGCCGCATCCTGGACGCGGGCGTGGGCTTCGTCCCCGAGGACCGCAACGAGGACGGCCTGGTGGGCGAGTTCACCATCGCCGAGAACCTTGTGCTCGACCGCACCGACGGACCGCCGTTCGTGCGCCGCGGCGCGCTGCAGCTCGCCCTCCGCGACGAGTTCGCCCGCGAGAAGGTCGCGGAGTTCGACGTGCGCACGCAGGGCATCGAGACCCGGGTGGGCCGCCTGTCGGGCGGTAACCAGCAGAAGGTCGTCCTGGCGCGCGAGCTCTCGCGCGAGCTGAGCCTGTTCGTGGCGGCGCAGCCGACCCGCGGCGTCGACGTCGGGTCGATCGAGTTCATCCACAAGCGGATCGTCGAGACGAGAGACACGGGCATCCCCGTGGTCGTGGTGTCCACCGAGCTCGACGAGGCCGTCGCCCTCGCCGACCGGATCATGGTCATGTACCGCGGGCGGGTGGTCGGCATCGTCCCCGCGACGACCCCGCGCGACGTGCTCGGCCTCATGATGGCCGGAATCGCGCCCGAGGACGCGTCGCCGACGGGTCCCGAGAACGAAGGAGACGCGGCGTGAGCGGCGAGTCGCCCCAGGACCGGGCCGACGGTCCGGCGAAGGACCCGGCACATGACCCCGTGCCGGACGTCGACCCCGGCTCGCCGCTGGGCGAGGCGATCGAGCAGGTCGACGCGGAGGCGGAGCCGGGCCTCGCGGAGGAGCTCGAGCAGGAGGTCGCGCGTGTCGCGGCCCCCGCGGTCGAGGAGTCGGGCGACCGGTGGCGCGACGCGATGCGCCGCGCGACGTCCGGCGGCTGGGCCGTGGCGCTCGGCGCCATCGTCCTGGCCGTGATCGCCGGCTCGATCCTCATCGTCGTGACCGACGAGGCCGTGCTCGCCGCGGCGCCGTACTTCTTCTCCCGACCGAGCGACACGCTCGCCGCGATCGGGCAGGCCGTGGGCGGCGCGTACTCCGCGCTGTTCCAGGGCGCGGTCTACAACTTCGGCGCGGACTCTTTCGCGCAGGGCATCCGGCCGCTCACGCAGACGCTCACGAACGCCACGCCGCTCATCGCGGCCGGCCTTGGCGTCGCGCTCGCCTTCCGCGCGGGCCTGTTCAACATCGGTGGCCAGGGGCAGATGCTCATGGCCGCGACCGCCGCCGGCTGGATCGGCTTCGGCGTCACCGGGCTGCCGTTCCCGTGGCACATGCTGCTGTGCCTCGTGGCCGGCGTCGCGGCCGGCGCCCTGTGGGCCGGGATCGCCGGCCTGCTCAAGGCACGCACGGGCGCCCACGAGGTGATCGTCACGATCATGCTCAACTACGTGGCGTTCTACCTGCTGTCGTACTTCCTCGCGACGCCGGGGCTCATGCAGGCCCCGGGCTCCGCGAACCCGAAGACGCCGCCGATGCAGGACTCGGCCGTGCTGCCGCCGCTGCTCGGGCCGTCGTACAACCTGCACTGGGGCTTCGTGCTCTCGCTGCTCGCCGTCGTCGGCGTCTGGTGGCTGCTCAACCGGTCCAGCGCCGGCTTCGCGTTCCGCGCCGTGGGGGAGAACCCCAAGGCGGCGCGGGTCGCGGGCATCGACGTCTCGCGCACCACGGTGCTCGTCATGCTCGTCGCCGGTGGCCTGGTCGGGCTCGCGGGCGTCCAGCAGGTGCTGGGCAGCGTGACCACCGGCTTCAGCGTCGACATCGACGCGGGCATCGGCTTCGACGCGATCACGGTCGCGCTGCTCGGCGGGTCGTCGCCGTGGGGCGTGCTCGGCGCCGGCATCCTGTTCGGCGGCTTCAAGGCCGGCGGCTCGGCGATGCAGGCCGCGCAGGGCATCCCCATCGAGATCGTGCTCGTCGTGCAGTCCCTGATCGTGCTGTTCATCGCGGCGCCCCCGCTGGTGCGCGCGATCTTCCGCCTGCCGCAGCCCGACCGCACACCCCGCGGGCGCGAAAGCCGCCGCGACCGCCGCCGCGCCGCGGCCGCCGCCACCGAGGAGGGACGGGCATGACCGCCACGACCGTCGACGCTGCGGGTCCCACCGCCACCGAGCCCGCCCCGCGCGTCGTGGCGAGGGTGTCGTGGAAGGCCGTCGTCGGCCTCACGGTGGTCCTCGCGCTGTACGCGCTGCTCCTGCTGCTCGCGCCGCACGAGGGCTCGGCCCGGTTCGCGCTGTCGACCAGCACCGACTTCGTCGTCCTGTCCACGATCGTCGTGCCGGCGATGGCGACGGCGTGGGTGTGCGGGGCGATCGGGGTGCTCGTGCTGCTGTTCGCCATCGTCCGCACGCGGTCCGGGCGCCGGGTGCCCGCCTGGGCGATCGCGGTCTTCGCGGCCGCGCTGCTCGTGGGCTTCCTCGCCTGGGCCGCCGCGGGCAGCCCGCGCGACCTGTCGGTCGTCGGCCTGCTGGGCGGCGCCGTCGGCCTCGCGGTGCCGCTCGTGTACGGCGCCCTCGGCGGCGTCGTGGGCGAGCGCGCGGGCGTCGTGAACATCGCCATCGAGGGCCAGCTGCTCGCGGGGGCGTTCGTCGCCGCGATCGTCGGGTCGCTGACGAACAGCCCCTGGGCGGGCCTGGTCGCCGCGGTCGTCGCGAGCGCGCTGGTGGCGCTCGTGCTGGGCGTCTTCACCATCACCTACAAGGTGAACCAGGTGATCGTCGGCGTGGTGCTCAACGTGCTGGTGATCGGCCTGACGAGCTTCTTCTACTCCGAGGTGCTGGTCCCCAACGCCGAGACCCTCAACTCGACCACCCGCTTCGAGCGCCTGCCAATCCCGCTGCTCGAGCGCATCCCGATCATCGGGCCGGTGCTGTTCAACCAGACCATCGTCGTGTACCTGATGTTCGTGGCGGTCGCCGCGGTCTGGTACGCCCTGTTCCGCACCCGCTGGGGGCTGCGCGTCCGCGCGGTGGGCGAGCACCCGAAGGCGGCGGACACGGTCGGCATCGACGTGCTGCGCACCCGCTACCGCGCCGTCCTCATCGGCGGCGCCGTGGTCGGCCTCGGCGGCGCGTTCTACACGGTGGTGTCGATCAACCAGTTCGGCCGCGAGATGACGGCGGGTGCGGGCTTCATCGCCCTCGCCGCGGTGATCTTCGGCAAGTGGGACCCGCTGCGGGCGGCCCTCGCGGGCCTGCTGTTCGGGTTCGCGACGAACCTGCAGAACGTGCTGTCCGTGGTCGGCTCGCCCGTGCCCAGCCAGTTCATGCTGATGCTCCCGTACGTGGTGACCCTGCTGGCCGTGGCCGGCCTGGTCGGCAAGTCCCGTGCGCCCGCGGCGTCGGGCACCCCCTACACCAAGGAGTAGCCGTGCCCGAGCCCGCACCGTCCGAGCCCGCCGTGCCCGGGCCCCCGGTCGACTGGGACGCCCTGCGCGCCGCGGCGCGCGACGTCGTCGGCCGCGCGTACGCGCCCTACTCGGCGTTCCCGGTGGGCGCCGCGGCGCTGGTCGACGACGGCCGGGTGGTGGTGGGCTGCAACGTGGAGAACGCCGCCTACGGGGTGACGCTCTGCGCGGAGTGCTCGCTCGTGTCCGCCCTCGTCACGGGCGGGGGCGGCCGCCTGGTCGCGTTCACGTGCGTGGACGGCGCGGGCGAGCTGCTCATGCCGTGCGGGCGCTGCCGCCAGCTGCTGTGGGAGCACGGCGGGCCGGCGCTGCTCGTGGAGACCGCGCGCGGCGTCGTGCCGATGACCGAGGTGCTGCCGGACGCGTTCGGCGCGGCCGACCTGGACCGGCCGCGCACCAGCGAACGAGAGGGCAGCTGAGCATGACCACCACGCCGGGGAACGAGCCGTTCGACGCCGTCGACGTCATCCGGGCGAAGCGCGACGGGGGGACGCTCGAGGCCGCGCAGATCGACTGGGTCGTGGACGCGTACACCCGCGGCGCGGTCGCCGAGGAGCAGATGTCGGCCCTCGCGATGGCGATCCTGCTGAGGGGCATGACCCGGCCGGAGGTGGCGCGCTGGACCGGCGCGATGATCGCCTCCGGCGAGCGGATGGACTTCTCCGGCCTGTCGCGGCCCACGGCGGACAAGCACTCCACCGGCGGCGTGGGCGACAAGATCACGCTGCCGCTCGCGCCCCTCGTGGCGTCGTTCGGCGTGGCGGTGCCGCAGCTCTCGGGCCGCGGGCTGGGCCACACCGGGGGGACTCTGGACAAGCTGGAGGCGATCCCGGGCTGGCGCGCGTCGCTGAGCACCGCCGAGCTGATGGACCAGCTCGAGGACGTCGGCGCGGTGGTCTGCGCGGCGGGGGCGGGGCTGGCCCCGGCGGACAAGAAGCTCTACGCGTTGCGCGACGTGACCGGCACCGTCGAGTCGGTGCCGCTCATCGCGAGCTCGATCATGAGCAAGAAGATCGCGGAGGGCACGGGCGCGCTCGTGCTCGACGTCAAGGTGGGCTCCGGCGCCTTCATGAAGGACCTGGCCGCCGCCCGCGAGCTCGCCCGCACGATGGTCGACCTCGGCACGGACGCCGGCGTGCGGACGGTCGCGCTGCTCACCGACATGCAGGTGCCGCTCGGGCGCACCGCGGGCAACGCGCTCGAGGTCCGCGAGTCGGTCGAGGTGCTCGACGGCGGCGGCCCGGCCGACGTCGTCGACCTCACGGTGGCGCTGGCGGTCGAGATGCTCGCCGGGGCGGGCCGCCCCGTGCCCCAGGCCGAGGTGCGGGCGGCGCTGGCCGACGGGCGCGCCAAGGACGTCTGGCGCCGCATGATCGCCGCGCAGGGCGGCGACCCGGACGCACCCCTGCCGGTCGCGGCGCACCGCCGGGACGTGGTCGCCGACCGCGCCGGGGTCGTGTCGCGCCTCGACGCCTACGCCGTCGGCCTGGCCGCGTGGCGGCTCGGCGCGGGACGCTCGCGCCGGGAGGACCCGGTCCAGGCGGGTGCCGGCGTCGAGATCCACGCCCGCCCGGGCGAGAGCGTCGAGGCCGGCCAGCCGGTGCTCACGCTGCACACCGACACCCCCGAGCGCTTCGACCGCGCGCTGGCCGCCCTCGACGGGCAGTGGGCGGTCGACGACGTGGCGGCCGTGGGGTCGCCGTCGGCGCTCGTCCTGGACCGGATCGGCTGAGCCGACGGCAGGGATGCGTCGCCTGACGGACCTCCTCGCCGCGGTGGGCGCGTTCGCGGGCCCGCCGCCGGCGCCGCCGCCCGCGGGGAGGTTCGCCCGGCCGGACGTGCCGGACGACCTCGCACCCGCGCTGGCGGCCCTGCCGCCCGCGGCGCGGGCGTGGGTGCTCGACCCGCTGGGCCGCGACGCGCCCCCGCCCGCCCCGGGTCGTCCGCGCGCCCTCGTGCTGCCGGGGCCCGAGGGCGTGCTGGCGCCCGCGCGACAGGTCGACGAGCGCAGCTGCGGCCCGGCGGTGCTCGCGATGCTGCGCCTCGCTGGCGACCCGCGCCGTGCGCTCGAGCTGAGCCGATGGCCGGAGGGCACCGCGGCGGCGTTCGCGTCCCAGCAGCGCGCCCTGCACCGGGAGACCACCCACGGCGTGCGCGGCCTGCCCGTGTGGCCGCAGGCGCTCGGCACTCCGCCGTGGGGCGCGGCGCGCGTCGCCCGGTACGGCCGCGTGCGCTACACGCACCGCGTGGTGGGCGGCCGCACCGCCCCCGGCGTCCTCGCCTCGGCCGTGGCCGCCGCGGCCGCCGGCGTGCCCGTCCCGCTCTACACGGGCGGCGACCTCGCCCGCGGCGCGGCGACGGCGGTGCCGCGGCACGTCGTCCTGCTCACCGCCGTCCGTGGCGGCCTCGCGACGCTGTACGAGCCGTCCGCCGGGCGTCTGCACGCCGTGCCGCGGGCCGAGCTGGAGGCGGCGGGAGGAGGCCGTCGCGCGGACGCGACCGGCCCCGTGAGGGAGGCCGCGCTGGGCGGCTGGCCCCACGTGGTCTGGGCGCTGCTGCCCCGCGACGCGCGCGGCTGAGCACAGCCGGGCTCCTCTGGCGCGCCGCCGGGGGGCGGGTCACGATGGGTGGGCGCACCGCCGTCGAGCGAAGGAGGAGCTCCATGAGCACCGTCCCGGAGGACGCCCGGCAGGACGCCGGCGTGGAGGGCACGGAGGAGACGACCAGCCTGGTCGAGGACGCCGAGACCGCCGAGCAGGAGCCTCCCGCGCCCGAGGAGTACCGGCCCCGGCACGCCCGCCCGGACCTCGACGACGAGGCCGCGGAGGCGGACGTCGTGGAGCAGAGCCAGGAGGTGCCGGGGCTCGACGATCCCGACGCCGCCGCCGGCGCCTGACGGCCGGTAGGTTGGCCCCATGACGCAAGCGCTCGTCGACCTGATCCCCGCCCTGCCCAAGGTGCTCCTGCACGACCATCTCGACGGGGGCCTGCGACCGCAGACCGTCCTCGAGCTCGCCGCCGAGGTGGGCCACGAGCTCCCGGCGTCGGACGCCGCGTCGCTCGGCACGTGGTTCGTCGAGGCCGCGGACTCGGGGTCCCTGGTGCGGTACCTCGAGACGTTCGACCACACGATCGCCGTCATGCAGACGCCCGACGCCCTGGCGCGGGTCGCGCGCGAGGCGGTGCTGGACCTGGCCGCGGACGGCGTCGTGTACACCGAGCAGCGCTGGGCCCCGGAGCAGCACCTGGCCCGCGGGCTGAGCCTCCCCGAGACGGTCGAGGCCGTGCAGGCGGGCATCGACGAGGGCATCCGCGAGGCCGCCGCGCGCGGGCAGATCATCCGCGTGGGCCAGCTCGTCACGGCCATGCGGCACACCGACCGGTGGCAGGAGATCGCCGAGCTCGCCGTCGCCTACCGCGACCGCGGCGTGGTCGGGTTCGACATCGCCGGCCCGGAGGACGGGTTCCCGCCGTCGCGCCACGTCGACATCTGGCGCTACCTCGCGCAGCAGGACTTCCCGACCACGATCCACGCCGGCGAGGCGGCCGGCCCGGCGTCGATCGCCGAGGCGGTGCACCTGGGCCAGGCCGACCGGATCGGCCACGGCGTGCGAATCGTGGAGGACATCACCTTCCACGAGGGCTTCGACGACGACGGCGAGCGGCGCGCCGAGCTGGGCCGCCTGGCCCACTGGGTGCGCGACCACCAGATCACGCTCGAGGTCTGCCCGGTCTCCAACCTGCAGACCGCGGCGACGACGGCGACGTCGGTGGCCGACCACCCCATCACGCGCCTCAAGGAGCTGGACTTCGCGGTCACGCTCAACACCGACAACCGCCTCATGTCGCGCACGTCGATGAGCAACGAGATGACGCGCCTGGTCACCGAGGCCGGCTGGACCATCGACGACCTGGCCGACGTCACCCTGACCGCCGCGTGGAGCGCCTTCATGCACCACGACGAGCGCCGTGCGCTCGTCGACGACGTCATCCTGCCGGGCTACCAGCAGGCCGAAGGAGCGCAGCGATGAGCGACGCAGCCCGTACCGTCCCCACCGACGCGGCGGCCCTCGCCCAGTTCGTGGACCACACGCTGCTCAAGCCCGAGGCGACGACGGCGGACGTCACGGCGCTGGTCGAGGAGGGCGCCCACCTCGGCGTCTTCTCGGTCTGCATCTCGCCGACGTTTGTCGCGCACGCCGCCCGCGTCGCGGCGGGCCGCATCGCCGTGGCGACGGTCTGCGGATTCCCGTCGGGCAAGCACGTCAGCGCGGTGAAGGCGGCCGAGGCCGCCCGCGCCGTGGCCGACGGGGCCGACGAGGTCGACATGGTGATCGACGTCGGCGCCGCCAAGGAGGGCGCGTTCGACGCCGTCCGCGCCGACATCGCCGCCGTGCGGGCCGCCGTGCCCGCCGAGCACCTGCTCAAGGTCATCATCGAGGCGGCCGCGCTGACCGACGGCGAGATCGTCGCCGCCTGCCGGGCGGCGAAGGACGCCGGGGCGGACTTCGTCAAGACGTCCACCGGGTTCCACCCCGCCGGCGGCGCGTCCGTGCACGCCGTGGCCCTCATGGCGGACACCGTGGGCGACGCCCTGGGCGTGAAGGCCTCCGGCGGGATCCGCACGCTGGACGACGCGCTCGCCATGATCGGCGCCGGCGCCACGCGGCTCGGGCTGTCGGGGACCGCGGGCGTGCTCGCGGGCTTCTCCGGCGAGGCCCCGGCCGCCGGCGGCAGCGGCTACTGAGCGGGCGCGGGGTGGACGCCGGGCCGCTCGTCGAGGTCTGCGACGCGACCCGCACCCACGGCACCGTGCAGGTGCTCGGGCCGACGACCCTGACCCTCGGCCCGGGGGAGGCGGCGGCCGTCGTCGGGCCCAACGGCAGCGGCAAGTCGACGCTGCTGCGTCTCGTCGCCGGCAAGGACGAGCCGACGACCGGGCGGGTGCGCGTGCTCGGTCTGCCCGCCGGGCAGGCGCGGCTGCGCCGCCGGGAGGACGTGGCGGTGCTGCTCGGCGGCCTGTCCGCCTACCCGGACCTCACGGTCGCGGAGCACCTGCGCCTCGTGGCGTCGGCGTGGGCGGGCCGGCACCCCGGCCCGGACGTCGAGGCCGCGCTGGCCGCCGCCGAGCTCGACCGGGTGCGCGACCAGCTCCCCGGCGAGCTGTCCTCGGGCGAGGGGCAGATGTTCGCCCTCGCGACGACGCTGTACCGGCCCGCCCGCCTCGTGCTGCTCGACGAGCCGGAGCAGCGGCTCGACGCCCGCTGGCGCGCCGTCGCCCGCCGCCTCGTCGCGGGGGCGCTCGACGCCGGCCGCGCGCTGCTCGTCGCGACCCACGACCCGGACCTGCGCGCGGACCTCGCGCGCCGGGGCCGCGAGGTGGAGCTCGCGGCGCCGGGGCCCCGGTGACCCGGTGAGCGTCGTCGCCGGGCACGTGGACGACGGCTCCCGCGTGCCGTACCGCCGCTGGCGCCGCTGGGTGGCGTCGCTGCGCCGCCGGGCCGTCGTCGTGCGGGCTGCCGAGAACGGCGGGGACCCGCACGACCGGGTCTACCTCGGGTACGGCGTGGTGCTCCTCGCGCTGGTGTACGGGCCGATCCTGTGGTCCGCGCTGGTGCAGGCCGCGGCGGCGCTGTCCTGGCCCGCCGGGGCCTCGGGGACCCTGGCGGCGGCCGCGGGGTGCGTCCTCGGGCTGGGCGTGCTGTGCACCGCAGGGCTCGCGTCGGCGCGTGCCGGCGGGCCGCTGTGGACCACCCCGGCGGAGGCGACCTTCGCCCTGGGCGGCCAGTTCGCGCCGCACGACGTGCTGCGACGGCGCGCGGCGTGGCTCGTGGCGGGCGCGGCCGCCGTCGGGGCGTTCCTCGGCAGCGCCGTGGCCCAGGGCGCCGTCGCGTCCGGCACCGTGCTCGCGGGGGCCGTCGCCGCGCTGCTCGCGCAGGTGCCCCTGGCCGTCGGCGTGGCCGCGCAGGTGCCCGGCCGCGTGCGGTCGGCGGCGACCACGACGACCGCGGCCCTGCTGGTCCTCGGTGCGGGCGGCGCCGGGGCGGCGGGGGCGAGTGCGAGCGCGGTCCTGCCGGGGGCGTCCGGTGCGGTGGCCGTCGTCGTGGCAGGACTTCTGGGTGTGGGGGGCGCCGTGCTCGTGCTCCGCGTGCTGCCCGACGGCATCGACATGGACCGTGCGGCCGCGGGGCAGGCCAGGACGGTGACGGCCGCGCGGGGGCTCGTGGGGGGCGAGTCCGGCGCCGTGGGGGACGTGCTCGGCCCGCGCGCGTACGCGGGACGAGCGGCCACGCTCCCGCGGTGGCTGCTGGCCCGCGCGCCGCTGGTGGCGCGCGACCTGCTGGGGCTGCGCCGGCGCCCCGCGGCGTTCGCCGTCTCCCTCGTGGCGGGGTGCGCGGGCGCGCTGCTCGTGCAGCTCGGGGCGGACGGCGGCCCGGCGCTCGTCACCGTGGTCGGGGCGGCGGCGCTCTACGCCGCCTCCCGGACGTGGGCCGACGGCCTGCATGCCTACGCCGCCCAGCCCCGGCCGGGTGCCCTCCTGCCAGGGTCGACGACGGCCGCCGTCGCCGGTCACGCGGCGGTGCCGGGGGCCCTGGGCCTGCTGGCCGCCGTCCTCGGGACGGCGGTCGGGGCGCTCGCCGGGGGCGCCGGGGCGGCGGGAACCGGCGCCGTCGTCGTCCTCGCCGTCGTCGTGGCCGCGCTCGGGGTCCGCATCTGGGTGGCGGGCGCGACCGCTGCGCCGCCGGGTCTGTTCACGCCGATGATGACGCCGAACGGCGACATGTCGATGCTCGTGCTCGGCGCCTGGTACCTGCGGGGGTGGCTCGTGGTGGCCGCCGCGGGCTGGCTGCTGCACCGGGCCGGCGCCGCGGGCTCCCCGGGCCCGGCCTCGGTGGCGGTGGTGGCCCTCGCCGCGGGCCTCGTCGCGGCCGCAGTGCGGCGGTTCGCGCGCGCCTGAGGCGTCCCGCTCCCCGCCCCGCCCCGTCCCGCCCCGTCCCGGTCGCGGCCCGCGACGTTTCGGCAGAGGCTCGACCCAGGGCCCGCGACCCGGGCCGTCGCGCCGACCGGAGGGACCGCCCGTGTACTACAGCAACGGCAACTACGAGGCCTTCGCCCGACCGCGCAAGCCGGCCGGTGTGGACGGCAAGACGGCGTGGTTGGTCGGTGCCGGCCTCGCGTCCATGGCGGCGGCGGCGTTCATGATCCGCGACGGGCAGCTCGCGGGGGAGCGCATCACCATCCTGGAGCGGCTGCGCCTGCCCGGCGGTGCGCTCGACGGGATCAAGGAGCCCGAGAAGGGCTTCGTGATCCGCGGCGGGCGCGAGATGGAGGACCACTTCGAGTGCCTGTGGGACCTGTTCCGGTCGGTGCCGTCGATCGAGGTCGAGGGCGCGTCGGTGCTCGACGAGTTCTACTGGCTCAACAAGGACGACCCGAACTTCTCCCTGCAGCGCGCCACCGTGGACCGCGGCCAGGACGCGCACACCGACGGCCTGTTCGCGCTGTCGGAGAAGGCGCAGAAGGACATCGTGAGCGTCTTCCTCGCCTCGCGCGAGGAGATGGAGGGCAAGCGGATCGACGAGGTCTTCGGCCGCGAGTTCCTCGAGAGCAACTTCTGGCTGTACTGGCGCACGATGTTCGCGTTCGAGGAGTGGCACAGCGCGCTGGAGATGAAGCTGTACATCCACCGCTTCGTGCACCACATCGGCGGCCTGCCCGACTTCTCGGCGCTGAAGTTCACCAAGTACAACCAGTACGAGTCGCTGGTGCTGCCGCTGTACCGGTGGCTGCTCGACCAGGGCGTGACGTTCCGCTTCTCCACCGAGGTCACGGACATCGACTACGCGGTCACGCCCGGCGCCGACGGCGCGAGCCGCAAGGTCGCGACGCGCATCCACTGGGTGTCCGACGGCGAGGCCGGGGGCGTCGACCTCGGCGAGGACGACCTGGTGCTGGCCACCATCGGCTCCCTCACGGAGAACTCCGACAACGGCGACCACCAGACCCCGGCCCGCCTCGACACCGGCCCCGCCCCCGCGTGGGACCTGTGGCGCCGGATCGCGGCGAAGGACCCCTCGTTCGGGCACCCCGACGTCTTCGGCGGCGACATCCCGCACACGAAGTGGGAGTCGGCCACCGTCACGACGCTCGACCCGCGCATCCCGGAGCACATCCAGCGCATCTGCAAGCGCGACCCGTTCAGCGGCAAGGTCGTGACCGGCGGCATCGTCACCGTGAAGGACTCCAGCTGGCTGATGAGCTGGACGGTCAACCGGCAGCCCCACTTCAAGCAGCAGCCCGCCGACCAGGTCGTGGTGTGGGTGTACTCGCTGTTCGTCGACCGCCCGGGCGACTACGTGACGAAGCCCATGCAGGAGTGCACGGGCGAGGAGATCACCCGCGAGTGGCTCTACCACCTGGGCGTCCCCGTCGACCAGATCGACGAGCTCGCGGCCACAGGAGCCCGGACGGTGCCGGTGATGATGCCGTACGTGACGTCGTTCTTCATGCCCCGGCACGCGGGCGACCGGCCGGACGTCGTGCCCGAGGGCGCGGTGAACTTCGCGTTCATCGGCCAGTTCGCGGAGACCAGCCGGGACTGCATCTTCACCACCGAGTACTCGGTGCGCACGGGCATGGAGGCCGCCTACCGCCTGCTCGACATCGAGCGCGGCGTGCCCGAGGTGTTCGGCTCCACCTACGACGTGCGGACGCTGCTCAAGGCCACGAGCCGGCTGCGCGACGGCGAGGAGGTGGACCTGCCGGGGCCCAGGTTCCTGCGCGAGCGGCTGCTGCGGCGCCTGGACGGCACGCAGATCGGCGAGCTGCTCACGGACTTCGGGCTCATCCCCGAGCGGGGCGCCACCACGCGCCGCGAGCGGCAGGACGACGCCGTCGAGTGAGTCATGATTGCTGGTGATGACCGACACGGCTGAGACCTCCGCTGGCACCCCCGCTCCTCCCGCCCGCAAGCGCACCCCGCGGCACGCGACCGTCTCGGCCGTGCGCCGGCTCTCGCCGCACCTGGTGCGGGTCACGCTCACGGGCCCCGAGCTCGCCTCGCTGGACCCGACGGCGCACACGGACAGCTACGTGAAGCTGGTGCTCGGCGAGCTGGCCGACGGGCGCCCGCTGGTGCGCGCGTACACGGTGCGCGCGGTCCGAGACGGGTCGGCCTCGACGTCGGGCTCGACGTCGGGGGACACCGAGTGGGACCTCGACCTCGTGGTGCACGGCGACGAGGGCGTGGGCGGCCCGTGGGCCACGCGCGTGCGGCCGGGGGAGCCGGTCACGTTCCTGGGCCCGGGCGGCGCGTACGCCCCGGACCCCGCGGCGCCGTGGCACCTGCTGGTGGGCGACGACTCCGCGCTGCCCGCGATCGCGGCCGCGGTGGAGTCCCTGCCGGCCGGCGCCGTCGCGCACGCCGTCGTCGAGGTGCCGGGGCCGCAGGACGAGCAGCCGCTCGAGTCGGCCGCGGACCTCACCGTGACGTGGGTGCACCGCGATGCGGGCGACGGCCTCGCCGACGCGGTGCGGGCCGCCGCCGGGGAGTTCCCCGCCGGCGCCCCGCACGTCTTCCTGCACGGCGAGGCCGGGTGCGTGCGCGACCTGCGTCGCTGGGTGCGCACGCAGCTCGGCGTGCCGCGCGAGCTGCTGTCGGCCTCGGGCTACTGGCGCCGCGGAAGCGACGACGAGGGCTGGCGCGCGAGCAAGCGCGACTGGGCCGCCGCCATCGAGCGCGACGACGCGGAGCTCACCGACGGCGCGGGGCTCACCGACGACGCGAAGCTCACGGACGACGCGGGGCTCACAGACCCAGCGCGGTCCTGAGGTCCGCCTTGATCCGGTCGAGCTTCTTGTGCGCCGCGACCCGCATCCGGCCGATGTCGATCGCGGACGCGTCCGACGCGACCGGCTCGACCACCTCGAGGTAGCACTTCACCTTCGGCTCGGTGCCGCTGGGCCGCACGACGACGCGGGTGTCGTCCGCGCCGAGCAGCACGATGCCGTCGGTGGGCGGCAGCCCGTCGATGCCGTCGCCGAGGTCGAGGACCTGCGCCACGCCGGCCCCGGCGAGGGTGCGGGGCGGCGCCGAGCGCAGCCGCGCCATCGTCTCGGGGATCTTCGACAGGTCGTCGAAACGGACGGACAGCTGGTCGGTGACGAACAGCCCGTTCTCGCGGGCGACGTCGTCGAGCGCGTCGACGAGGGTGCGCCCCGCGGCCTTCTCGCGCGCGGCGAGCAGTGCCACCAGGACCGCGGTGCTGAGCCCGTCCTTGTCGCGCACCTGCGCCGGGTCCACGCAGTAGCCCAGCGCCTCCTCGTACCCGAAGACGAGGCCCGGGGTCCGCGAGATCCACTTGAACCCGGTGAGCGTGGTCGCGTGCCCGACGCCGTACCGCACGGCGATCGAGGACAGCACGCGGGAGGACACCACCGAGCAGGCGACGACCGGGCCGGCGCCGTCCGGGCCGTCCGGCGGGGCGACGTCGCCCCGCGCGATGCGGCGCACCGCCTCGCGCCCGAGCAGGGCGCCCACCTCGTCGCCGTGCAGCATCCGCCAGCCGTGCGAGCGGGCCGTCTCGGCGCCCTGGTGGGTGCCGTGGCTCGGGTCGTAGACGGCCACCGCGCACCGGTCCGCGTCGGGGTCGTTCGCGATGACCACGTCGGCGTGCGCCTCGGCGAGCGCGACGGCCATGTCGATGGCGCCGGGCTCCTCGGGGTTCGGGAACCGGACCGTGGGGAAGGCGGGGTCGGGGTGCAGCTGCTCCTCGACGGGCTGCACGTGGGTGAAGCCCGCGTCGGCGAGCACCCGGGCCAGGACCCTGCCGCCGACGCCGTGCAGCGACGTCGTGACGACGCGCAGCGCGGCCCGCTCCGCCGGACCGGTGGACGTGCCGGCCCGCTCGGCGAGCGCGTGCACCGACGCGACGTACGCGTCGACGACGTCGCGCCCGAGGACGGTCCAGCCCGACTCGACTCGCGGCACCCCCGACGCGGGCCCGGCGGCGGCGATGCGCTCGGCGATGCCCGCGTCGTGCGGCGGCACGATCTGCGCGCCCTGGCCGGCGTCGGTCACGACGCGGCCGCCCAGGTAGACCTTGTAGCCGTTGTCCCGCGCGGGGTTGTGGCTCGCGGTGACCATGACGCCCGCGTCGGCGTCCAGGTGGCGGACGGCGAAGGCGAGCACCGGGGTGGGCAGCGCCGACGGCAGCAGCAGCACCTCGGCGCCGGCCGCGGTGAGGACGGCGGCCGTGTCGGTCGCGAACGTCGACGAGCGCTCGCGCGCGTCGTACCCGACGACCACACGCGGGGCCACGCCCGGCCCCAGCTGCGCCGCGAGGTAGGAGCCGAGGCCGGCCGCGGCCGCCGTCACGACCGCGCGGTTCATGCGGTTCGGGCCCGGCGCCATCGCGCCGCGCAGGCCCGCCGTGCCGAACTGCAGGCTGCCGGCGAAACGGTCGCGCAGCAGGTTCACCGCGTGCTCGCGCGTGCTCGCGCGCGGCGACGACGTCTGCTCGGCAAGGCGGGACAGCTCGGCCTTGTCGTCGTCGTCGACGTCGTACCGGATCCAGCGCTCCACCTGGTCGAGCAGCGTGGACAGGTCGGTGGACCGCGCGGCAGGCTCGAAGGCCGGGTCGTCGGTGTCCAGGCTCATCGCTGACCTCTCTCTTCGCGGGTCTCTTCGCGGGGCGTCACAGGGCCGTGACGATGCGGGCGAGCAGCTCGCTGATGCGCGGGCCGGCGGCCTGGCCGGCCTCCAGCACCTCCTCGTGCGACAACGGCTGCGGGCTGATGCCCGCGGCGAGGTTCGTCACGAGCGAGACGCCGAGCACCTCCAGGCCGGCGTGCCGCGCGGCGATGGCCTCCAGCGTCGTGGACATGCCGACGAGGTCGGCGCCCATCAGCCCGGCCATCTTCACCTCGGCCGGGGTCTCGTAGTGCGGGCCGTGGAACTGGGCGTACACGCCCTCGGGCAGCTCGGGGTCCACGGTGCGGGCGATCTCCCGCAGCCGCGGGGAGTACAGGTCGGTGAGGTCGACGAACGTCGCGCCCTCGAGCGGCGACGTGCCCGTGAGGTTGATGTGGTCGCGGATCAGCACCGGCTGGCCCGGCCGCCACGCCATGTGCAGGCCGCCGCACCCGTTGGTGAGGACGACCGTCTCGCAGCCGGCGGCGGCGGCCGTGCGCACGCCGTGCGCGACGCGGCGCACGCCCTTGCCCTCGTACAGGTGGGTGCGGCCGCCGATGACCAGCGCGTGGCGCACGGCGCCGTCGGGGCGCTCGACCCGCACGGAGCGGGTGGTGGCCGCGTGCCCGACGACGGCGGGGCGGGAGAAGCCCGGAATCTCGTGCGTCGGGATCTCGGCCACGACGTCGCCGAGCAGCTCGGCGGCGCCGCCCCAGCCGGAGCCGAGCACCAGCGCCACGTCGTGGCCGGGCACCCCCGTCACCTCGGCGATGTGGTCGGCCGCCGCGCGGGCGACGTCGAACGGGTCGGTGGTCGGGTCGTCGAGGTCCCCGACGCTGCGGCTCGTGGTGCTCATGGTCCCGAGGGTAGTCCGGGCGGGGTCCCCGCGCCGCGTCGGCGCGGGCCCCTCGGCGGCCTGACACAATGGCCCCCGTGCCCTCCGTGAACACCCCTTCCCCGGACACCGCCCCGGACACCCCGGCCTCCTCGATCGCCCCCACCCCCGGCATCCCCGAGACCGACCCCCGCGCCCCGCACGTCGTCGTGGTCGGCGGCGGCCCGGGCGGCTACGAGGCCGCCCTCGTGGCCCGCCGGCTCGGTGCCCGCGTCACCGTCGTCGAGCGCCAGGGCCTCGGCGGCGCCGCGGTCCTCACCGACGTGGTTCCGTCCAAGACCCTCATCGCGACCGCCGAGTGGTTCACCACCGCGGAGCAGGGCCCCGAGCTCGGCGTCCGTGGCGAGGCGCCCGCCGGCGAGCGGCGCGACCTCGTCGACCTCAAGGCCGTCAACGCCCGCGTGCTCGCGCTCGCCGACGCCCAGTCGCGGGACATCCACGCGCGCCTGGAGCGCGAGGGGGTCGACATCGTGGCCGGGACCGGTCGGCTCGACGGGCCGTCGCGCGTCGTGGTCGACGGCGCGGCGGGGGAGACGACGTCCCTCGACGCTGACACCGTGCTGCTCGCCGTGGGCGCCACGCCCCGCACGCTGCCGACCGCCGTCCCCGACGGCGAGCGGATCCTCACGTGGACGCAGCTGTACCGGCTCACCGAGCTGCCCGAGAAGCTGATCGTCGTGGGCTCGGGCGTCACCGGCGCGGAGTTCGCCGGCGCGTACCAGACGCTCGGCTCCCAGGTGGTGCTGGTCTCCTCGCGCGACCGCGTGCTGCCCGGCGAGGACATGGACGCCGCCGAGCTGCTCGAGGGCGTCTTCCGCTCCCGCGGCATGACCGTCATGTCCCGTTCGCGCGCCGCGTCCGCCGAGCGCACCGCCGACGGCGTCGCCGTCACCCTGTCCGACGGCCGCGTCGTGGAAGGCTCCCACGTCCTCATCGCCGTCGGCGCCGTGCCGTCGACCGGGGGCCTCGGCCTCGAGGAGGCCGGCGTGCGACTGTCCGCGAGCGGGCACGTCGAGGTGGACCGCGTCTCGCGCACCTCCGTGCCCGGCGTGTACGCCGCGGGCGACTGCACGGGCGTCCTGCCGCTGGCCTCCGTGGCCGCCATGCAGGGGCGCATCGCGATGTCGCACGCCCTGGGCGACGCGGTCGCGCCGCTCAAGCTCGGCCGCGTCGCCGCCAACATCTTCACCGGCCCGGAGATCGCGACCGTCGGCCTCAGCGAGCAGGCGCTGCGCGAGCGGGGGCACCGTTACGTCACCACCACGCTCCCGCTGGCGCGCAACCCGCGCGCCAAGATGCTCGGGATGCGCGACGGCTTCGTGAAGCTCTTCGCGCACCCCGACGCCGGGGTCGTGCTCGGCGGCGTCGTCGTGGCCCCCCGGGCCAGCGAGCTGATCTTCCCGATCACCCTCGCCGTCGCGCACCGGCTCACCGTCGACGACGTCGCGGACGCGTTCACCGTCTACCCGTCGCTGTCGGGCTCGATCGCGGAGGCCGCGCGCGTACTGCACGGCCAGTCCGGCCCGCAGGCCGTCGACTGAGCCCGCGACTCAGCGGCTGACGTCGCTCGTCACAGGCCTGGGCCGCGCGTCATCGGCCGAGACCGGCCGCGTCCAGCCGGGCGCGCAGCGTCGGCCAGGCCACGGCGAACGCGGGCAGCAGGGGGAGGGCCGCGACGTCGTCGACGGCCACCCACCGCACCTCGAGGCTCTCCGGGTCGGCGGCGGACGGCGCGACGTCGGCCCCGGGCACGACGTCCGCGAGGACGGTCGTGTAGGCCCACGGTCCGTGGTCGAGGACGTGCGTGCCCAGCACGTGCACGGCGCGGGGCGGCACGGCCGCCTCCTCGAGGCTCTCGCGCAGGGCGCCGTCGACGGGGGTCTCGTCCGGCGCCAGCGCGCCGCCGGGCACGCCCCAGGTGCCGCCCTGGTCCGACCACGGTGCGCGGTGCTGCAGCACGACGTCGGTGACAGGACCGGCGCCGGTCCCTTGGTCGGTCGCGCGGCCAGCGGTCGCGCGGCGGGCGAGCAGCAGCCCCGCGGCACCGTGCAGGCCCCAGTGCCGGTGGTCGCCGCAGGTCACCCAGCCGTCCCCGGGGTGCCGGTGGAGCGTCTCGCGCGGAGGGAATGGGCTGGGCACGCGGCCAGGCTACAGGCGACGATTGCCGGGTGAGCGACGCCGGCACCGATGACTTCAGCTCCCGCGGACCGTCATCTGCACCCATGGACGACGACCAGGTGACCACCGCGCCCGAGACCGCGCTCCCGGCCGTGCCCCTGACCGGGCCCGAGGGCGAGATGCCCGGCTGGAAGCGCAACGTCGCGATCTTCCTCACCGGCCAGACCGTCTCGCTGCTCGGGTCGATGCTCGTGCAGTTCGCCGTGATGTGGCACCTGACGATCGTCACCCGGTCGGGGTCGGTGCTGATGCTCAGCATCGTGTTCGGCATGCTGCCGCAGGCGTTCATGTCGATCTTCGGTGGCGTGTGGGCCGACCGGCACTCGCGCAAGCTGCTCATCATCGGCGCGGACAGCGCGATCGCGACCATCACGCTGGGTCTCGCGCTGCTCATGCTGTCCGGTGTCGACGACCTGTGGATCATCTACGTGGCGCTGGCGGTGCGCTCCACGTTCGCCGGCATCCAGACGCCCGCGGTGAACGCGATGGTGCCGCAGATCGTGCCGACCGCCCAGCTCATCCGCATCAACGGGATCAACCAGTCCATCCAGTCCGGGATGATGCTGCTCGCCCCGGTGCTGGCCGCCGCCATCTACGCGAGCTTCGACATCGTCGCGGTGTTCTTCGTGGACGTCGTCACCGCGTTGCTGGGCGTGGGGATGCTGCTGCTCGTGCGGGTGCCGCGGCTGGTGCGGCACGACGCCGCTGGGACCGCGGGCACGGAGGGCGGTGCCGGTGCCGCGGGGGAGCGGCCTACCTACTTCGGCGACCTGGTGGCCGGGGTGCGCTACATCCGCGGCCACGCGGCGGTGCGGTGGCTCATGACGATCTTCGCCACCACGATGGTGCTGATCGGCGCGCCGTCGTACCTCACGCCGCTCATGGTGACCCGCACCTTCGGCGACGAGGTCTGGAAGCTCACCACGAACGAGGTGTTCTGGGCGGCGGGCATGCTGGCCGGCGGGCTCGCGATGGCGCTGGTCGGCACTCGCGTCACGAACCGGGTGGCGCTGATCGTCGGCACCACCTTCGCGGCGGGCGTGTTCACGACGGGGCTCGGGCTCTCCACGAACATGTGGGTGTTCTTCGCGCTCGGGCTGCTGATCGGGGTGTCGTTCACTCTGATGTCGGCCCCGAGCATGGCCATCCTCCAGGAGACCGTCGCCCCTGAGATGCAAGGCCGCGTCTTCGGCTTCGTCGGCATCGTCATGACCGTCGCCATGCCGCTGAGCATGGTCGTCTTCGGCCCGCTCGCCGACCGGTACTCCGTGCAGGTGCTGCTCGTCGTCGCCGGAGCGCTGCTCGTCGCCTTCGTCCTCGCCGTCCTGTCCGTGCCGTCCGCGCGCCGGTCGCTCGCCGCCATCGCGCGCCCTGCGACCGCGGACGCCGACGAGGAGCCCGCCACCACCTGAGCCTGGGTCGACGCGCCCGTCACGCCTGACCGCGCCAGCCGCTCACGACGCGCCGCTCACGACGCCTCGCTCACGACGGGTGGCGTTGACAGGTAGGGGGTCCTGGGGGCGTGGCTCAGAACGGTGGGACCGCGGGTGAGACGTCCGGTGGGTCGTCGAAACCCGGGTCGGGGAGCGCGTGGTCGGGGACCTCGTGCCCGTGGGGCGCGTGTCGGTGTCGGGTGGTGTCGATGGGCTCGGGCGTGGTGGTGTGGCGGCGTCCGGTGGGGGAGGTCCATTCGAGGGTGCCGCCCCAGTCGGGTGGTTGACGGTGGGGGCCGGTGCCGGCCGCCGTGTTCACCTGTCTGACCTGCCATGTCGTTTGATGTTTCAGGACGTGGTGTCGGCGGCAGAGTGCGGCGAGGTTGGTGGCGTTGGTGGTGCCGCCGGTGGCCCAGGGGGTGGTGTGGTCGAGGTCGGACTGGGTGGCGGGGTGGGTGCAGCCGGGGAAGCGGCAGGTGGTGTCGCGGTGGCGGATGAGGTTCTTGAGGTCGGCGGGGGTGGTGTAGGTGGTGCGCCCTACGGACAGGACGGTGCCGGTCTCGGGGTGGGTCAGGATCCGCCGCAGTGAGGGGGCGAGGGCTGTCAGGGTGCGTGCGGTGTCGGGGTCGATGGGGATGTGCCCGTTCATCGTGGCCGGGGCGTCCGTGATGCCGAGCAGCGTCAGGACCGGGACCGTGACCGTGACCTGGGGGCGGATGGAGCGCGCCAGCGTCGCGATCGCCGACTGAGTGCATTTCAGGTCGGGCGCTTCGTCTGGGGGATCGGGGCTCGGGTCGTCGTGCGGACGGCCGTCGACTGGCCTTGTGTCATGGGTCGTCTCATGGGTCCCGCCCGGCGCGGTGGTGTGGTCGAGGGTGCCGTCGTCCAGCAGGAGCGCGGTGAGGGTGTCGGCGCGGGCTTGGGCGAGGGTGCGGCCGCCGCCCATGCCGTCTCCGCCGCCAGTGCCACCAGCGCGGCCGGCGCCGTTGCCAGCGTCGTTGTTGGTGGTGAGGTGGCGGGCGGTGCGGGTGAGGCGGTCGTAGGCGGCGTGGGCGAGGGGTGCGGGGAGGTGGGCGACGAGCCAGGACATGCCGTCGTGGTCGTCCTCGAGCCAGACCGTGCGCCGGAGGGCGGCCTCGTGGTGGCGGACGTCGAGCGGGGTGGGGTGGGCGGTCTCGCGGGCTCGGCGGGCGCGGCGGGCGACCTGGGTGGGCGTGCACGAGACCGTGCCGGCGGTGGTGCCGGGGGCGTCGTCGGGGTTGACCTCGGCTGTCATGACGGCGGCGAGGACGGTGTGCTCGACATGTGCGGCCTCGTCGGAGGTCAGGTCGGCGAGGTGTGTGGTGATGGCGGTGGCATGCGCCCAGGACAGTCGGCCGGCGCTGAGGGCGGTCAGGGTCGCGGGGGCCTTGCCGGTCAACGCCACGGCGTGGTCGACCAGCGTGCCGGTGGCGTGCTCGCCCAGGTGCAGGGTGGTGGCGATCTCGGTGGTGACGGCGCGGCGGGCGAGCTCGAGCCGCCGGGCGGAGGGTGCCCGGCGGGCGGTCGGGTCGGCGGGGTCGTCGTCGGCGAGGAGGTCGGACTCCAGGGCCTCGGCCAGGCCCGTTGCCTGTGCGAGGAGGACCGCGCGGTGGGCGTGCAGGGTAGCGATCTCGGCGTCGTTCTCGGCGAGCTCGTCGAGCACCCGGTCCAGGTCGGCCAACGAGGGCTGCTTCGAGGAGGCAGGGTGCTGCGGCTCAGTGCCGGGCCCGCCCCTGCCAGATCGTCCTTCTTCCTCGAGCAGCTCGCTGATCGACGGGGTCCACGACCGTGGCATCGCGGCGAGCCGCTCCGCCGCCGCGTTCAGGTCAGCCGGCCCGCTCGCGCGACCCGCAGGCGTGCCGGCGGAGGTGCCGGTCGCGGAGTCGGGGAGCGTCGTCGTCATCCCCCGAGCCTAGCGACGTTCGAACGCGTGTTCTGGAGCCTCCCGGCAATCTGTGGACAACGACGGCGGAGGGTCGGGCTGAGTCCGTGGCCAGGGTCTCCGTGGCTAGGGTGTTCGTCGTGTCTTTCGCCGCGTACGAACCCGACGGCGGGGGTGAGCGCGTCCCGCTCACGGTGCGCCCCGCGGTGGAGTCGGACGTCGAGGCCATGGCGGCCGTGGGGCTGCGCGCCAGCCGTGCGGTCCGTCCCGACGCGTACCGGCGGGCGGTCGGCGACCAGGACCGGTGCGTCCTCGTCGCCACGATCGCCCCCGACCTCGCCCCCGACCTCGCCCGCGACCTCGGCCTCGACGTCGAGCCTGGTCCGGGCGGTGGAGCCGTCGTGGGCTGGGGCCAGACGTCGCTCCGCACCGCGGTGACCGACCCGGCCCCCGCCGGACACTACCTGGGTGGCGTGACGGTCGACCCACGCCTGCGGCGGCGGGGCGTCGCGACGGCGCTCACGCAGGCACGGATCGACTGGGTGGCGGTTCGCGCGCCAGAGGTCTTCTTCGTGGTCAACTCCCGCAACCTCGCGTCGATCGCGCTGCACCGGCCCTGGCACTTCGTGGAGGTGGCCCGCGGCCCGCGGCTGGCCGGGGTGACGTTCGAGGGCGGCCTCGGGCTCCTCCTGCGCGCGCCGCTGGCCCGGCCCGACGGCGCCCCGCCTCCAGAAGGAGCACCCGCGGCGACGTGACGTGGCCACGGCGACGTGAGCAGGGGGACAGCCGTCGAGCCGCGCCCCGCCCACGACCGGGGCAGGATGGCGGGATGAGTCGTTGGCAGGAGCTCGCGCGGACGTACTGGGCCGTCGCGCTCACGGTCGTGGTCGGTCTGGTCGGGATCGGGCTGTGGCTCAGCGGCGCGGGGGCGGCGGTGTCGTGGCTGTTCGGCGTCTACGCGCTCGCGATCGCCGTCTGGCAGGCCGTGGGCATGGTCCGGCAGCTGCTGCGCGGGAACGTCGGCCTCGACGTCCTCGCCATCACCGCGATCGTGGCGACCGTGGCGGTGGGGGAGTACGTGGCGGCGCTCGTCGTCGTGCTCATGCTCACCGGCGGCGACGCGCTGGAGGACTACGCCAACCACCGCGCCAAGCGGGAGCTCGACGCACTGCTGTCGCGCGCGCCGCAGCGCGCGCACCGCATGGAGGGCGACGACATCACCGACGTCCCCGTGGGCGACGTGCGGGTGGGCGACGAGCTCCTCGTGCGCCCGAGCGAGCTGGTCCCGGTCGACGCGATCCTCGTGAGCGGGTCGACGTCGATGGACGAGTCGTCCCTCACCGGGGAGAGCCTGCCCGTCGAGAAGCACCCGGGCGACGAGCTGCTGAGCGGGTCGGTGAACGGCCCGGTGGCGGTGACGGTCCGCGCCGCCTCGGCCGCCGCGGACAGCCAGTACCAGCGCATCGTCGCGCTCGTGTCGGAGGCGAGCGCCAGCCGGGCGCCGGTGGTGCGCCTCGCGGACCGGTACGCGGTGCCCTTTACGGCGTTCTCGCTGGCGCTCGGCGCGGTGGCGTGGGCGCTCTCGGGCGAGGCGGTGCGGTTCGCCGAGGTGCTGGTGCTCGCCACCCCGTGCCCGCTGCTCATCGCGGCGCCGGTCGCGTTCCTGGGCGGCATGAGCCGTGCGTCGCGCAACGGCGTCATCGTCAAGGGCGGGGGCGTGCTCGAGCAGCTCGGACGCGTCCGGACCGCCGTCTTCGACAAGACGGGCACGCTCACGCGGGGCACGCCCGAGGTGGACGAGGTGCGCCCGGAGGCCGGGTTCGACGAGGACGAGCTGCTCGGCCTCGTCGCGTCGGCAGAGCAGTACTCCTCGCACGTGCTCGCGGGCGCGATGATCCGGGCGGCGCAGGAGCGCGGGCTGGAGCTCGGCGAGGCCGGCGACGCGCGGGAGGAGGCCACCAACGGCGTCGTGGCGACGATCGGGGAGCGGCAGGTGGCGGTCGGCAAGCTCGCCTTCGTGCGCGGGCTCGCCCCCGAGGCGACGGCCGCGTCGCTCGCCCCGAGCCAGCTTGCCGTCTACGTCGCCGTCGACGGGCGGTTCGCGGGCACGGTGCTCGCCCGGGACGAGGTGCGTCGCGAGGCCGCGGCCACGCTCGCGGCCCTGCACGGGCTGGGGGTGCGCGAGGTGCGGATGCTCACGGGCGACGCGGCCTCGACGGCGCGGCACGTCGCCGCGGAGCTGGGCATCGACCGGGTGCGGGCGGAGTGTCTCCCGGCCGACAAGGTGCAGGAGGTGCAGGACATCGCCGAGCGCCCGGTCATGATGGTCGGCGACGGCGTGAACGACGCCCCGGTGCTGGCGGCGGCGGACGTCGGCGTCGCCCTGGGGGCGAAGGGGACGACGGCGGCGAGCGAGTCGGCGGACGTCGTCGTCCTCGTCGACGACCTGTCCCGGGTCGCGAAGGCCGTGCGGATCGGGCACGACACGGTCCGCATCGCCCTCCAGTCGATCTGGATCGGGATCGCCGTGAGCGTCGGGCTCATGTCGGTGGCGGCGTTCGGCGTCATCCCGGCGACCGTGGGTGCGCTGCTCCAGGAGGTCGTGGACCTCGTGGCGATCCTGGCGGCGCTGCGCGCGATCGGCGGCCGGGCCGACGCGCGCGACGTCGCGGCGTCGACGCCGGGCCGCGAGCCCGTCGTGCCGGGCCGCGCGTCGGCGGGCGCCGGGCCCGGCACCGATGGCCGACGGTCCGGCTAGTCGACGATCTCGCAGATCGCGGCGCCGGCGGTCACGGTCGCGCCGGCGGCGGCGGACAGGGACCGCACGGTGCCGGCCTTGTGCGCGAGCAGCGGCTGCTCCATCTTCATGGCCTCGAGGACGACGACGAGGTCGCCCTCGGCCACCTGGGCGCCGTCCTCGACGGCGACCTTGACGATGGTGCCCTGCATGGGGGAGGCGAGGGTCGCGCCGCTCGCAGCGGCGGACGCGCGGGAGCCGTTGCGGCGGGCGGGACGGCGGGCGGCGTTCGCGCGTCGCGCGCGGCCCGCGGCGACGCCGAGGCCGGCGGGCAGCACGACCTCGAGCCGGCGGCCGCCCACCTCGACGACGACGCGCTCGGCGAGCTGCTCGTCGGCCGCGTCGTCGGCGTCGGGGACCGACGCCGGCGCGGGGGCCAGGCTGCCGAGCTCGTCCGCGAAGTCGGTCTCGATCCAGCGCGTGTGCACGCGGAAGGGCGAGCCGTCGCTCGGGACGAAGTCCTCGGCGTCCATCACGGCGCGGTGGAACGGCACGACGGTGGGGATCCCCGCCACCTCGAGCTCGCGCAGCGCGCGGCGGGCGCGCTGCGCCGCCTGCTCGCGGGTGGCGCCGGTGACGATGAGCTTGGCGATCATCGAGTCGAACGCGCCGGAGATCGTGTCGCCCTCGACGACGCCGGTGTCGACGCGCACGCCGGGGCCGCTGGGCCAGCGCAGCGTGCTGACGGTGCCGGGCGACGGCAGGAAGCCTGCGGCCGGGTCCTCGCCGTTGATGCGGAACTCGAAGGAGTGGCCGCGCGGGGAGGTGCTGTCGTACCCGAGGGGCTCGCCGGCGGCGATGCGCAGCTGCTCGCGCACGAGGTCGATGCCGGTGATCTCCTCGGTGACCGGGTGCTCCACCTGGAGACGGGTGTTGACCTCGAGGAAGGACAGGGTGCCGTCCGTGCCGACGAGGAACTCGCAGGTGCCGGCGCCGACGTAGCCCGCCTCGGCGAGGATGGCCCGCGACGCCCGGTCGAGCTCGGCCTCCTGCTCCGGGGTGAGGAACGGCGCGGGCGCCTCCTCGACGAGCTTCTGGTGGCGCCGCTGCAGCGAGCAGTCGCGGGTGGAGACCACCACGACGTTGCCGTGCGTGTCGGCCAGGCACTGCGTCTCCACGTGCCGGGGGCGGTCGAGGTAGCGCTCCACGAAGCACTCGCCGCGCCCGAACGCCGCGACGGCCTCGCGCACCGCGGACTCATACAGCTCGTCGATCTCGTCGGCGCTGCGGGCCACCTTGAGGCCGCGGCCGCCGCCGCCGAACGCCGCCTTGATCGCGATCGGCAGGCCGTGCTCGGCGGCGAAGGCGTGCACCTCGTCCGCGCCGTTCACGGGGTCGGGGGTGCCCGGGACCAGCGGCGCGCCGGCGGCCTGCGCGATGTGCCGCGCGCTCACCTTGTCGCCGAGGGACTCGATCGCCGCGGGCGGCGGGCCGATCCACACCAGGCCGGCGTCGAGGACCGCCTGCGCGAACTGCGCGTTCTCCGACAGGAAGCCGTAGCCAGGGTGCACCGCGTCCGCGCCGGAGCGGCGCGCGACGTCGAGCAGCTTGTCGACGTCGAGGTACGTGTCGGCGGCGCGCTGGCCCTGCAGCGCGAACGCCTCGTCCGCGAGCCGCACGTGCAGCGCGTCCCGGTCGGAGTCGGCGTAGACGGCGACGGAGGCGATACCGGCGTCGGTGCAGGCACGGGCGATGCGGACGGCGATCTCGCCGCGGTTCGCGACGAGGACCTTGCTGATGGTGGGCACGGCTCACGGTAACGCGTGCTCCGCCGTCCTCCGGCACCCGCGGGGCGCCCGCGCAGAAGTCTGTGCCGGGTACCAACGGCGATCCGGGCCGTTTGGAGGGATCCCACATGGACTCGGCGGGAAGCGGGCGGGTCATCCGCCCCGCGTTGGTGGTTTCGGCAGGCCCGACGGACCCCGCGCGCTGTGCGGGCGGTCAGCCGCGCAGGTCGCGCCAGGCGACGTCGAGCTCGCCGAGCAGCTCGCGCAGCAGGGGCAGGCTGAGGCCGACGACGCCGTGGTGGTCGCCCTCGACGCGCTCGATGTACGGACCGCCGAGCCCGTCGATGGTGAACGCGCCCGCGACGTGCAACGGCTCGCCGGTGGCGACGTAGGCGTCGATCTCCTCGTCGTCCAGGTCGGCGAAGTGCACGGTGGTGGCCGACGACGCCCCCAGCGTGGCGCCGGTGCCGCCGTCCTCGTCGTCGCGGGCGTCCACGACCCAGTGGCCGGTGTGCAGCACGCCGGACCGGCCGCGCATGGCGCGCCAGCGGCGGCGCGCCTCGTCGGCGTCGGCCGGTTTGCCCACGATCTCGCCGTCGAGCTCGAGCATCGAGTCGCAGCCCAGCACGAGGGCCGACACCTCGTCCTCCACCTGACGGCCGACGGCCTCCGCCTTGGCCTGCGCGAGGACGAGGACCGCGTCCGCGGGCTCCAGGTCCTGGCCGAAGCCCGCGCGGGCCGCGGCGAGCACCGCGGGCTCGTCGACGTCGGACACGACGACCTCCGGCGTGACCCCGGCCGACGCCAGGGTGGCGAGGCGGGCGGGGGAGCGGGAGGCGAGGACGAGGCTCACGAGAGGCACGGACGCACGATACCCACTGGGCGGGCTCAGCCGGTGTGTAGCAGCAGGCTCGACACGAGCAGCACGACCGGCGACGCGAGCGTCGTCACGAGGATCGTGTCGCGCGCGAGCATCTCCCCGGTACGGAACCGCGCCGCGTAGTTGTACACGTTCTGCGCGACGGGCAGCGCGGCGAGCGTGACGGCGGTGGCGACCTGCGCGTCGTCGAGCCCGACCACGTACCGGGCCAGCACGAACGCGAGGGCCGGCATGGCGACCGCCTTGAGCGCGGAGGCCACCACCACCGCCGACCGGCCACCGGGCTGCTGGAACGGCCGGGACCCGTGCAGCGACATCCCGAACGCCAGCAGGATCATCGGGACGGCGGCGCCGCCCAGGATCTCCAGCGGCGCGAGGACGGGCGCCGGCACGCTCCACCCGGTCAACGACACGACGGCGCCCGCCAGCGAGCCGAGGATGATCGGGTTGCGCACCGGCTGGCTCAGCACGAACCGCACCGACACCCGCCCGCTCGTCTGCGCGTCGAGGACGAGCAGCGTCACGGGCGCCAGGACCAGCAGCTGCAGCAGGATCACCGGCACGACGGCGGCCGGGTCGCCCAGCACGTACACCGCCACCGGCAGTCCGATGTTGTTGGCATTGACGTACCCGGCCGAGACGGCGCCGATCGTCGCCTCCGCGGCCGGCCGCCGCAGCCAGAGCACGTTGAGGACGACGAACACCCCGGCCACCGTCACCGCCGCCGCGGCCTGCTCCAGCAGGGGCGCCTGGAACAGCTCGCCGACGTCCGCGCGGGCGATGACGGTGAACAGCAGTGCCGGGCTCGCGACGAAGAACCCGATCCGGTTCAGCGCGGTCCCGGCGTCGGGCCCGCCGAGGCGCAGCCGCGCCGCGACGTACCCGACGGCGATGACCACGCCGATGATCGCGAAGCCGGTGAGGATGCCTTCCATGTCAGCCGAGGAGCGGGACGGGGTGCGGGGCCGGGGAGCTCAGGCGCGGGGGTCGCGCAGCGCGCCCGTGAGGACGTCGAGCCCGACCGAGCCGAGGCTCAGCGCGCGGGCGTGGAACGCGCGCAGGTCGAACTCCTCGCCGCGCGCCTGCGCCGCCGAGCGAGCGTCGTCGCGCGTCTGCTCCCACAGCCGCTGGCCCACCTTGTACGACGGCGCCTGGCCCGGCCAGCCGAGGTAGCGGTTGAGCTCGAAGCGCACGAACGACTCGGGCATGTTGACGTTCGCCTTGAGGAACGGCCACGCCTTGTCCGCGTCCCACACGCCCCCGCCCCACCGCTCGGGGGCCCGCTTGCCGAGGTGGACGCCGATGTCGAGCACGACGCGGGCGGCGCGCATCCGCTGCGCGTCGAGCATCCCGAACCGGTCGCCGGGGTCGTCGAGGTGGCCGAGGTCGGCCATGAGGCGCTCGGCGTACAGGGCCCAGCCCTCGCCGTGCCCGGAGACCCAGCACATGAGGCGGCGCCACGAGTTGAGGGTGTCGCGGGCGACGACCGCGGCCGCGCACTGCAGGTGGTGGCCCGGCACGCCCTCGTGGTAGACGGTCGTCTTCTCGCGCCAGGTGTTGAACTCCGTGACGTCGGCGGGCACCGACCACCACATGCGGCCCGGGCGGGAGAAGTCGTCGCTCGGCGGCGTGTAATAGATCCCGCCCGTCTGGGTGGGGGCGATGCGGCACTCGATGGTGCGCACCGGGCCCTCGATGTCGAAGTGCGTGCCGGCGAGGTCCTCGATGGCCGCGTCGGCGGTCTCCTGCATCCAGCGGCGCAGCGCGTCGGTGCCGTGCAGGGTGCGGGCCGGGTCGGCGTCCAGCGCCGCGACGGCGTCCTCGACGCTCGCGCCCGCCCCCGCGATCTCGCGGGCCACGGACTCCTGCTCGGCCACGATCCGCGCCAGCTCGTCCAGGCCCCACTCGTACGTCTCGTCCAGGTCGACCTCGGCGCCGAGGAACTCGCGCGAGAAGCGCGCGTACCGCTCGCGGCCCACGGCGTCCGCCGCGGGCGCCTGCGGCGCGAGGTCGCCCTCGAGGAATTCGGCCAGGCGGGCGTAGGCCGCGCGGGCCGCGGCGGCCCCCCGCTCCAGCTCCGCGCGCACCAGGCTGCACGCGCTGGACTCGTCCAGGACGGCGGCGGCGTCGTCGCCGCGCACCAGCCCGAGGAAGAACGAGTCCTCGCCGGCCAGCTCGCGCGACTGGGACACCCCCTCGCGCACCTGGCGGATCGCGGCGACCTGCCCGCGGCGAGCAGCCTCGGTGAGCGAGGCGACGTAGCCGTCGATCGCGTCCGGGACGGCATTGAGCCGGGCGGCGACGTTCTCCCACGCCTCGACCGAGCCCGTGGGCATGAGGTCGAAGACGTCGCGCAGCTGCTGCACCGGCGACTCGATGTTGTTGAGGCTGGCCAGCGGCTCGCCGGCGTCGTGCAGCTCGAGCTGCAGCCCCACGCGCTCGCGCATCGCGGCGAGGGTTACCCGATCGACGTCGTCGAGCGGGCCGCCGTCGCGCTCCGCCGCGTCGAGGTCGCGCAGCACCGCGCGGTCGCTCTCGGCGCGCGCCTCGTGGCCGGCGGGGGACAGGTCGGTCATCCGGTGGTCGTGGCCGGAGAGCCCGATCGACGTCGCGAGCAGCGGGTCGAGCTCGGCGGACCGGGCGACGTACGCGTCGGCGACGGCGTCGATCGCGGAGGGCGTGCGGGGCGTGGTGGGGGTGGTCGAGGTCACGGTCGCAGCCTAGGGCGTGGCGGTGCCCGGATCCCGTCCATTCCCCGGTCCGCCCTGCACGGGGCCGGTCGACCCCCGCCAGATGATGGTGTTGAGCGGTTCGCCGGGCGGCTCCGGCGCCGGCTGCCCGCGCAGGGTCGCGACCATGCGGGCCATCGCCGCGCGGCCCAGCCGGTGGTGATCGACCTGGACGGTCGTGAGGGTGGGCTCGAGGTAGGCCCCCAGCTGCTGGTTGTCCCAGCCGGTGACGCTCAGGTCCCCGGGGATCGACCAGCCTCGCTCGTGGGCCCCCTGCACGACGCCGCCCGCGACGGTGTCCGACGCCGCGACGACGGCGGTGGGGTGGTCCTCGGCGGACATCGCGAGCACCGCGGCGCGCCCGGACGCGGCCGACCAGTCGCCCTCGTGCACCAGCGCCGGCCCGAGGCCGAGCCGCTCCACGGTCGCGACGAAGACGTCGCGACGTCCTCGGGCGGACGCGAAGTCGAGCGCGCCGGTCACGTGCAGGAAGCGGCGGTGGCCGAGCTCCGCGAGGTGCTCGACGAGCTCGGCGACGGGCGAGCCGTCGGCGAGCTCGCCGACGCCGCGGAAGCTCTCGTCGTAGTCGGCGGAGGCGACGATGGCGGCGCGCGCGGGGACCTCGTGCTCGGACGCCGGCGGGAGCGGGGCGAGGGCGAGGACCCCCTCGACCTGGCCCGAGTCCGCGAGCTCCAGCACGCGGTCGAACCGGTCCGCGGCGGAGCCCTCCACGGTCAGCGCCTCGATCGTGTAGCCGTGCTCGTGGGCGACCTCCATGACCCCGCCGAGGATCTGGGGCGGCCCGTAGGTCGCGACGGCCGGCAGCAGGACGGCGACCCGGCCGCTGCGTCGCGTGCGCATCGACCGGGCGGTGAGGTTGGGGCGGTAGTCGAGCTCCGCGACCGCGCTGGCGACGCGCTCGACCGTCTCCGGGCGCATGCGCGGGTCGTCCCGCAGAAAGCGGGAGACCGTCTGGTGGGACACCCCGGCCACCTTGGCGACCTCCCAGATCGTCGCCCGCCGCTCACGTCCCGCCCGCTGCTCCGTCATGTGTCGTCCCTGCTGGTCAACGCGCCCGCCGAGGTGGGGCGCCCGGTCATTCTGGCACGCCCCCGACGACGCGGCCGCGGGGAGGAGACGCGAGGAGATGGTTGCGGTGTGATCGATCACCTTCTACGGTGACGCCCTGGAAGTGATCGATCACTTTCGCACCGGTGCGCCCCGCGGACGTCGAGGTCCCGATGCCGCCCGCTCGACGACGAGAGGACCGACCTCATGGCATCACCCCCACCCCTGCGGACCGAGGGGGACGGATGACGGCGCTCGACGAGGCCGGCACCCGGCACCGGCCGGAGACCGCCGGCGAGCTCGACGTGGACCCCGGCGCCCCGCGCCCGCCGCTGCCGTGGTGGCGCCGCATGGTCCGGGACCGGGCGGTGCTGCTCCTGGCGCTGCCGGCGATGCTCGTGGTCATCGTGTTCCAGTACCTGGCGCTGGGCGGCAACGTCATCGCGTTCCAGGACTACCAGCCGTACCTCGGCATCGGGCGCAGCCTGTGGGTGGGCTTCGAGAACTTCTCGATCCTGTTCTCCGGGGACCCGGAGTTCCTCAGCGCCCTCCGCAACACGCTGATCATCACGCTGCTGCAGACGGTGCTCGTCTTCCCGGCGCCGATCATCCTCGCGCTGCTGCTGCACAGCCTGGTCTCGAACCGGGTGCGCCAGTGGGTCCAGTCGGTGCTCTACCTGCCGCACTTCCTGTCCTGGGTGATCGTGGTCGCGGTCTTCCAGCAGGTGCTGGGTGGGGCCGGGCTGATCAACAACTTCCTGCGCGCCCACGGGTGGCAGCCGATCGACGTCATCGGCAACTCGGACGCCTTCTACGGGCTCATCACGTCGCAGGTGATCTGGAAGGACACCGGCTGGGCGACGATCCTCTTCCTCGCCGTGCTCGCCGGGATCGACAAGTCGCTCTACGAGGCCTCCGCCGTCGACGGCGCCACCCGGTGGCGGCAGACCTGGCACATCACCCTGCCGGGGATGCGCCCGATCATCATCATGCTGCTCATCCTCAAGCTCGGGGACTCCCTGAGCGTCGGCTTCGAGCAGCTCATCCTCCAGCAGGACGCCGTCGGGCTCGGCGTCTCCCAGGTGCTGGACACCTACGTCTACAACCAGGGCGTCGTCGGCGGGTACTGGGGCGTGGCGGCCGCCGTCGGCCTGGTCAAGGGCGTGATCGGCCTCGTGCTGGTGCTCGTCGCGAACAAGGTCGCCCACGCGTTCGGCGAGGAAGGGGTCTACCGAGCATGACCATCACCCGAGAGCCGGCCGGCCCCACGGCCGTCGGCCCCGCAGCCCCGCGCACCCCGACCGGCAGGCGCCGCCGCCGCGCGGTCGTCGACGGCGTCGCCATGCCCGGCCCCGTCGAGCGCACCGCCAAGGGCGTCATCCTGACCGTCGCGTGCGCCCTGGTGATCCTGCCGTTCGTGGGGATCGTCTCCACCAGCCTCGCCACCCCCGAGCAGGTCACCGAGGCCGGCGGCTTCGTCCTCCTGCCGACGGGCATCGACCTCGGCGCCTACCGGATGATCTTCGCCGGCGGCGTCGTCACGCAGGCCCTGTGGGTCAGCGTGCTGGTCACCGTCGTGGGGACCGCGATCAGCCTGGCCCTCACGACCACGCTCGGCTGGGCGCTGAGCCGCCGCGGCGCGTTCGGCGTGCGCACGATGCTGCTGCTGGTGCTGGTCAGCCTCCTGTTCAGCCCGGGCATGATCCCCAGCTACCTGGTGGTGCAGCGGCTCGGGCTGCTCGACAGCCTCTGGGCGCTGGTCATCCCGACGTCGGTCTCGGCCTTCAACGTGGTCGTCGTCCGTGCGTTCTTCGTGCAGCTGCCGCACGAGATCATCGACAGCGCCCGCATCGACGGGGCCACCGAGTGGCAGCTCTTCCGCCGCATCGGCCTCCCGCTGTCCAAGCCGGTGCTCGCGGTCGTGGGCCTGTTCTACGGCGTCGGCTACTGGAACGCGTTCTTCAGCGCCCTGCTCTACCTCTCCGACTCGAGCAAGTGGCCGCTGCAGCTCGTGCTGCGCACCTACGTGGTCGACGGGACGCAGCTCGGCTCCCAGGACCTGGGGATCGACGCCTCGTCCCTCCCGCCGCAGACCTCCTTGCAGATGGCGATCCTCGTGGTCTCCGTCGTGCCCGTGCTCCTGGTCTACCCGTTCCTGCAACGGCACTTCGCCAAGGGGATGCTCACCGGCGCGATCAAGGGCTGACCCGGCCCGCCGCGCGCCGGCACCCCGCACCACCCCCACCCACCACCCCCACCCATCACGTCCGACCTCACTCGACGAGGAGCTGTCATGTCAGACATCCGAACCTTCGGCCGCGAGCCGTCCCGGCGCAACGTGCTGCTCGGCGGCCTGGGGGTGGGCGCCTTCGCCCTCCTCTCCGCCGCCGGCTGCAGCAACGAGGGCCGCGGCGGCGTGGGCGCCGTCTCCGCCGCCCAGAACTCGTCCGTCCTGCCGAAGTACATCCCGTACACCGGCGTGCCCATGGACATCAAGGGCACGGACGGCGTCCCCGACACGATGCTGAAGTACCCGGCCAGCCCGAAGAAGGCGACCAGCGGCCAGCCGGGCGACGGCGAGGACGTCGGCGTCTTCGTGATGACGAACACGCCCGCCCCGCCCGCGCTCGAGAAGAACGCGTACTGGCAGGAGATGAACGAGCGGCTCGGGTTCGGCCTGTCGGTCGCCCTCACGCCGAGCGGCGACTACTCCGACCGTTTCCAGACGACGGTCGCCGGAGACCGGCTCCCCGACATCTTCGCGATGTTCTCGGGCGACATCCCCGGCCTGCCCAGCCTCCTCGAGGAGCGCGCCGTCGACCTCACCGAGCACCTCTCCGGGGACGCGGTGGCGAAGTACCCGTTCCTGGCGAACATCCCCACCGAGAGCTGGCAGTCGTGCGTCTTCAACGGGAAGGTCTTCGCCGTCCCGGTGCCGCGCGGCCCGGCGCAGTCCGGCGTCATGTACGCGCGGCAGGACTTCTTCGAGTCCCAGGGCATCGACCCCCAGGTGAAGTCCTTCGAGGAGTTCTACGACCTGTGCAAGGAGCTGTCCGGCGGGAACACCTGGGCGCTCGGCCGGGTGCCGCTGGGGTTCATCCGCCAGATGTACGAGATCCCCAACGGCTGGTCGGAGGACGGCGGCACCCTCACCAGCGCGAACCTGCACGAGCGGCAGGAGGACGCCCTCGAGGCCGCGCGGCGCCTCGTGGCCGACGGCTTCGTGCACCCCGACGGCGTGACCGCGGCGCAGCCGCAGCGCAAGACCTGGCTCGTGAACGGCACCATCCGGTTCCTCGACGACACGTTCAGCGCCTGGCCGGACTTCTCCAACTACCCGCTCGGGGAGGGCTTCCGGCTCGCGGTCGTGCCGCCGCCGCGCGCCGAGGGCGGCGGCACCGCGGGCATCCACCTGGGCCCGGCCGTGCAGAACATCACGTCGATCAGCGCGAAGTCGGCCGACCGCGTCGAGGCCCTGCTCGACGTGATCAACTACCTCGCCGCGCCGTTCGGCACCGAGGAGCACCTGTTCAAGACGTACGGCATCGAGGGCGTGCACTACGAGCTCGACGGCACCGACCCCGTGCCCACCGAGAAGGGCCGCACCGAGGTGCAGCTCGGGCTCAAGTACGTCGTCGAGGGGCCGTGGGTCAACTTCCAGGCCGGCGACCCGAGCGTGGCGCAGGCCGAGCACGACGCGCAGACCGCCGTCGTCCCGACGGCGGTGAAGAACCCGACGTCCGGGCTGTTCAGCGAGACGGCCAGCCGCAAGGGCGGCCAGATCGGCGGGACGCTCGCCGCCGTGGAGACCGACATCCTCGCCGGGCGCAAGAAGGTCGCCGCCTGGCGGCCCGCCGCCGAGGCCTGGGCCAGGTCGGGCGGCGACAAGATCCGCGACGAGTACCAGGTGGCGCTCGCGGACCGGAAGAAGTCGCAGGGCTGACGGGATCGGCCCTCGGGGGGCGTGGGTGGTCGCGAGACGCCCGCGTCCCCCGTCGGTCCGAGCGGCTAGCCTCGTGCCTCGTGCACGAGGACGTGAAGAACACCCCCCACCCGCCGGCCGGACCGCTCCGTGTGGTGGTGGCCCCCGACTCGTTCAAGGGCAGCGCCACCGCGACGCAGGTCGCGCAGGCGCTCGCCGCGGGGGCCCGCGCCGCGCTGGGCGACGACGCGCGGGTGCGCGCGGTCCCGTTCGCGGACGGCGGGGAGGGGACGCTCGACGCGATCCTCGGGGCGTGGGGCGCCGACCCGCGTTCCTGCGCCACGACCGACGCGCTGGGCCGCCCGACGACGGCCCGCTACGGCGTCTCGCCCGACGGCCGCACGCTCGCCGTCGAGGCGGCCGAGGCCTACGGGCTGCCGAAGGTCGCGGACGTGCCGCTGCGCGCGCTCGACGCGACGAGCGGGGGTGTCGGCACGGTGGTCCTGGCCGCGCTCGGCGCCGCCCCGGAGGCCGAGGAAGTCGTGCTGTTCGTGGGTGGTTCGGCCTCGACCGACGGCGGGGCGGGGCTCCTGACCGACCTCGGCGCCCGCTTCCTCGACGCCGAGGGCGTCCCGGTGGCGCCGGGCGGTGGCGGCCTGCGCGCGCTGGACCGCGTCGACCTGTCCGGCGTCGACCCGCGCGCCCGGGCGCTGCGTTGGCGCATCGCGTGCGACGTGGACAACCCGCTGCTCGGCCCGCGGGGCGCGGCCGCCGTCTTCGGCCCGCAGAAGGGTGCGACGCCGGACGACGTGGCCGCGCTCGAGGAGGGGCTCGCGCACCTGGCCGGCGCGCTCGCCGCGGCCACCGGCCACGATGCGCGCGACCTGCCGGGCGCGGGCGCGTCCGGCGGGTTGCCGGTGGGGCTGTCCGCCGCGCTGGGCGCCGAGCTCGTGCCCGGCGGCGAGCTGGTCGCCGACGCCGTCGGCCTCGCCGAGGCGCTGGAGGGAGCCGACCTCGTCCTCACCGGAGAGGGGCGTCTCGACGAGCAGTCGCTGCACGGCAAGGTCGTCGACACGGTGGTGCGGCTGGTCGCCGGGCGCGCCGCCGTCGTCGTGGTCGCCGGCGGCGTCGAGCTCACGCCGGCGCAGGTCGCGGACGCCGGCATCGCGGCCGCGTTCTCCCTGGCACCCGGGCCCCGCACCCTCGCCGAGCTGTCGCGGGACGCCGTCGTGGAGCTGGAGCGCACGGCCGCGCACGCGTGCCGGCTGTTCGCCGCGGGCCGCGCGGCCCGCTGACGGGCCCACGCCCGGGAACGAACCGGGTCAGCGGCCCCCGGCGCGGCGGCGCAGGGCGTCCGCCCAACCGCGGTGGTAGCGGGCCACGACGGTGTCCGTGCCCGGTGCCCACCAGACCGCCACGGGGTCGCCGTCACGCGGCGGCTCGGTCTCGTCGTCGGACGGGCGCTGCAGGTAGGAGAACGGCTGGTCGTCCGTGCCGTCGTCGGTCGGATAGGCGACCACGCCGCTGACCAGCAGGCCCGAGCTGGTGCGCCGCTCGCGCACCATGACCGACCCGGTGACCGACCGGGCGCCGGCGGCGAACGCCTCCGCGGACCGCGCCTCGGTGCCCTGCCGCTGGTCGTCGCGGTAGCGCACCAGCGCGGCGACCGCGGTGACCATGAGGCCCGCGAGCATGCCCATGAACAGCCACAGCTCGAGCGCCCCGGAGGGGTTCTCGATCATGCGCCGCACCACGTACAGGCCGATGCTCACGACCAGCGCGGGGGCCCAGAGCCAGCGGCGCAGCCAGCCCGGCCGCGGGGGATCGGGGAACTCGTCGAGCGGGGCGTCGACGTCCTCGGCCCGCTCGACCTGCTGCCAGACGACGCTCACGACTGCAGGCTCCAGCGCCACGCGTCGGCGTTGTGACGGCCCCACCGGCCGCCGAAGTTCTTCGCCGTGACGCCGGCGCCGTTGCCGCGCACCGTGCGGGCGCGGTTGGTCCACTCCTCGACGGGCGCCTCGTCGTCGGGCAGCCCGGTCGCGGACGCCACCGCCGCGAGGCCTGCCACCAGGGCGGCGACCTCCACGTCGTCGGGGCGGCCGCGGACCACGCGCACCTCGCCGGTCACCGCGGGCCCTCCTCGTCCTCGTCACCCAGGTCGTCGTCGGTGAGCTCGTCGTCGAGGTCGTCGTCGCCGAACTCCACGGCGGCGCCGCGCGACGTCGCCCACTCGGCGACCTCGTAGCCGCCGTCGAAGAGGCGCTGGGCCACGTCGGAGCCCGCCTCGTCGAGCAGCTCCACGACCCCGTCGAGGGTGGCGGCGCCGCCCGGCGCCGGGTCGGTGACCACGAAGCCGAGGTAGAAGACCTCGGCCGGCACGGCGCCCTCGGGGGCGTCGTGCGTGTGCTCGTCGTCCTCGTCCTCGCCCTCCCACACCGAGCTCGTGAGGTCGGGGTGCATGCCGAGCCCGTCGTGCAGGGCGTCGAAGACGGCGGCGTTGAGCTGGCCCACCTGGTTCTCCAGCGCGAGCACGCGCGGGTCCTCGTCCGCCTCGGCCGCGCCGAACTCGGCGCGCACGCCGACCGCGGTCTGCACGTACTCGTGCAGGGCCGCGGCGAGCGCGTCGACCGCGCGGTGCATGGGTTCGGGGTCCACCGACCCCAGCGGGGCCGGTCCGTGCGTGGCGTCCTCGTGGCTCATCGGACGATTGTCCCCCAGCAGGTCGGTCGGGTCACAGCGGGATGTTGCCGTGCTTCTTGGGCGGCAGGCTCGCGCGCTTGGTGCGCAGGGCCCGCAGCGCGCGCACCACCTGCACGCGCGTCTCCGACGGGCGGATGACGGCGTCCACGTAGCCGCGCTCGGCCGCGTCCCACGGGTTGACGATCGCGTCCTCGTACTCGGCGACCAGGCGCGCGCGCTCCGCCTCGACGTCGCCGCCCGACTCCGCGACCTCCTTGAGCGCCGAGCGCTGCAGGATGTTCACCGCGCCGGACGCGCCCATGACGGCGACCTGCGCCGTGGGCCAGGCGAGGTTGACGTCGGCGCCGAGCTGCTTGGAGCCCATGACGATGTACGCGCCGCCGTACGCCTTGCGCGTGATGACCGTGACCAGCGGCACCGTGGCCTCGGCGTACGCGTAGATGAGCTTGGCGCCGCGGCGGATGATGCCCTGGTGCTCCTGGCCGACGCCGGGCAGGAAGCCGGGCACGTCCACGAACGTCAGCACGGGCAGGTTGAACGCGTCGCAGGTGCGCACGAACCGCGCGGCCTTCTCGGCGGCGTCGATGTCGAGCGTGCCCGCCATGGCCAGCGGCTGGTTCGCGACGATGCCCACCGACTGGCCCTCGACGTGGCCGAAGCCGATCAGCACGTTCTGCGCGAACAGCGGCTGCACCTCGAGGAACGAGTCCGGGTCCAGGACGGCCTCGACCACGGCCCGCATGTCGTACGGCTGGTTGTCGCTGTCGGGGACGATGGCGTCCAGCGCCTCGTCGTCCTCCGTGACCTCGAGCGGGGTCTCGTCCTCGGGCGGGAACGACGGCGCGTCGCCGAGGTTGTTCTGCGGCAGGTAGCCCACGAGGTGGCGGACGTAGTCGATCGCGTCGTCCTCGTCGGCGCCCAGGTAGTGCGCCACCCCGGACGTCGTGTTGTGCGTGCGCCCGCCGCCGAGGGTCTCGAAGTCGACGTCCTCCCCGGTGACCGTGCGGATCACGTCCGGGCCGGTGATGAACATGTTCGACGTGCCGTCGGCCATGACGATGAAGTCCGTCAGGGCGGGGGAGTAGACCGCGCCGCCCGCGCTCGGGCCGAGGATGAGCGAGATCTGCGGGATCACGCCGGAGGCCGCGACGTTGCGCCGGAACATCTCCGCGAACTGCGTCAGCGCGGCCACGCCCTCCTGGATGCGCGCGCCGCCGCCGTCCGAGATGCCGATGACGGGCACGCCCGTGCGCAGCGCGAGATCCTGCACCTTGGCGATCTTCTCGCCGTGCACCTCGCCGAGCGAGCCGCCGAAGACGGTGAAGTCCTGGCTGAACACGCACACCTGGCGGCCGTCGATCGTGCCGTGGCCGGTCACCACGCCGTCGCCGGCGACGCGGCGCTTGTCGAGCCCGAAGTTGCGGCTGCGGTGCATCGCCAGGGCGTCCAGCTCGACGAAGCTGCCCTCGTCGAGCAGCGCCTCGATGCGCTCGCGGGCGGTCTTCTTGCCGCGGGGGTGCTGCCGCGCCTTCGCCTTCTCCTCGGCGTCGACGACGGCCTCGGACCGGCGGCGCTCCAGGTCGGCGAGCTTGGCGGCGGTGCCGGGGCGGGGGGCGGTCTGCTCCTGGTCGCGGTCCTGGGCGGGGGTGGCGTCGTTCACCCGACCGACCCTAGTTGGTGGGTTGCCACGCATCGATGCGCGACAGGCTGCGGCGGGCCGGGATTCTTTGGAGGGACCCCACAAAGGTCGGGCGGCCCCGCGGTGGGGCACGATCGGGGGGTGAGCCGCGCACCCCTCGACGTCCCCGCTCTGCATCGCGACCTGGTCGCGCCGACGGGGCCCCTCCGCCGCCTCGACGTGGTCGAGGTCTCTGCCTCCACCAACACCGAGCTGGTGGCCGCCGTGCGCGCCGCGCCGGGCGAGTGGCCCGCCCCCGCGGCGCTCGTCGCGGAGCACCAGGCGGCGGGCCGTGGGCGCGCCGGGCGTGCCTGGGAGACCCCGCCGCGCGCCGCCCTCACCGTCTCGGTGCTGCTGCGCCCGCGGCTCGCGCCGTCCGCCCTGGGCTGGCTGCCCCTGCTCGCGGGCCTCGCCGTCGCGCGCGCCGTCGACGCCGTCGGGGTGCCCGGCGCCGCGGTGAAGTGGCCCAACGACGTGCTGCTGCGGGCCGCCGACGACGCGGCCGGGCTCGGGCCGTTCCGCAAGGTGGCGGGCGTGCTGGCCGAGGTGGTGCCGGCCCCCGCCGGCCAGGGGCCCGCCGTCGTGGTGGGCGTGGGGTTGAACGTGGACCAGCAGGCGGCCGAGCTGCCCGTCCCGACCGCGACGTCGCTCGCCCTGGCCGGGGCGGACGCCGACCGCGGCGCGCTGCTCGCGGGGCTCGTGCGGGAACTCGTCGGCGTCGTGGGCGAGCTCGAGGCCGCCGGGGGCGACCCTGTCGTGGCGGGGCTCGCGGCGCGGTACGCGGCGGCGTCGGCCACGCTCGGCACGGCCGTGCGCGCCGAGCTCGCGGGGGGCCGCGACGTGGTGGAGGGCGAGGCCGTGCGGGTGGCCGCTGACGGCGCCCTGGTCCTGGCGACGGGGGCGGGGGAGCGGACCGTCACGGCCGGCGACGTGCACCACCTGCGGGCCCAGCCGGGACACAGGTGACGCTGACTACAGTGGGGGCGTGACGAGCGACACCACCACGGGACCCGACCGGCCGATCGACGACGAGGCCCGGCGGCCCGGGGGCAGGTCGGGGGACACCGCGGCCCGGCTGGACGAGGAGATCCTCGGCGGCCCGCGCCGGTACACGCTGTGGGACCTCGTGGAGGGCACGGGCCACTCGCAGGAGTTCATCGAGAACTACTGGCGCTGGCTCGGGCTGCCGGTCACGCACCCGGACGAGGTCGGGTTCACGGACGCCGACATGGAGGCGCTGCGCGAGATCGGCGAGCTCGTGGACTCCGAGCGCCTCGACGAGCAGGCGCAGATGACGCTGATCCGCTCGCTGGGGCACACCACGGACCGGCTCGCCCTGTGGCAGGTGGAGGCGTTCGTCGAGCACCTGAGCCGCCGCGACGGCCTGGACGACGTGAGCGCGCGGCTCGCCGCCCTCGAGCGCGTGCCCGACCTGGCCGACCGGCTCTCCCGGCAGCTCGAGCACGCGTGGCGCCGCCAGCTCGCGGCGCTCACCGGCCGCCTGGCCACGGAGTTCGGTGGCGCCCGCGGCACGCACGCCGCGCACGCCGACGAGCTGCCGCTGCCGCGGGCTGTGGGCTTCGCGGACATCGTGTCCTTCACCAAGCGGACGGCTGGCCTGGGGTCGCAGGAGCTGTCGGAGTTCGTGCAGCTCTTCGAGTCGCGGGCGCGCGACGTCATCACCGAGGCCGGCGGCCGCGTCGTGAAGACGATCGGCGACGCCGTGCTGTTCGTGGCCGACGACGTCACGACAGGCGCCGAGGTGGCGCTGGGCCTGGCGGCACCGCACGCCACGGAGGCGGAGATCCCGGTGCGGGTCGGCTTCGTCTGGGGGCGGGTGCTGTCCCGGTTCGGCGACGTGTTCGGCTCCGACGTCAACCTCGCCTCGCGCATCACCGAGCTCGCGGAGCCCGCCACCGTGCTGGTGGACCCGCACACCGCGTCCCTGCTCGCGTCGTCGTCCCGCTACGCGCTGACGGCGCAGCCCGCGCAGGAGGTGCAGGGCATCGGCGAGATCACGCCGGTGCGCCTGCAGCGCGCGTACACCGGGGCCTGAGCCCCGCGACCGCGCGGGTCAGGACGCGTCGCTGCGCACCACGCGCAGGGTGCGGTCGCCGGCGGCGAGGTCGTCGAGGGCCTGCGCGGTCGCGGGGTCTGCCGGGAGCCACACCTCGACGCGCAGGTGGTCGCCGCCGCCGGGGACCAGGACCTGCGGCTCCACGCGGAGCGGCCCGGCGGTCGGGTGGGCGAGGCGCAGGACGGCGTCCCGGCCGCGGTCGGCGACGGGGCGTGCCCACCGCTCGGTGAAGGCGGCGCCGGCCAGGACCGTCAGGGCGTCCGCCAGCTCGCCGAGGGCGGGGTCGGACGGCACGGACCCGCGCTGCAGGTCGGCGACGACCCGGTCGGCGACGGCGTCCCAGTCGGGGAACACCTCGCGGGCCCGGGGGTCGGTGAGGACGGCGTGCGCCACCGTCGGCGCCCCGGCGTCGAGGAGGCCGGCGGGCGCGAGGAGCGCCCGGTAGGCGGGGGTGCACGCCAGGACGGTGCCGAACCGGTCGAGGAGCGCGGCGGGCGCCGGGGCGAGCCGGTCGAGCACCGCGCGGGTGCCCGCCGGGACGTCCTCGGCCGAGGGCACGGCCAGGCAGACGCCGGCGCCCTGCGCGTCCTTGGAGGCGAGCAGCAGCACCTGCCGCTCGTCGTGCCCGAGGCGCAGCGCGTCGGCGAGCGCGCCCATCACGGCCGGCGAGGGGCGCCGGTCGCGGCCCTGCTCCAGCCGGGTCAGGTACTCGACGCTCACGCCCGCGAGCACCGCCAGCTCCGCGCGCCGCAGCCCGGGGGTGCGGCGGCGTCCGCCGGGCGGCATGCCCACGTCCTCGGGCCGCACGGACTCGCGGTACGCGCGCAGCAGGGAGCCGAGGTCCCGCTCGATCCGGTCGGCGTCGGTCATGCGGGCAGCCTAGGCGCGCCCCGCCCCCGCAGGGTGGCCCTGCCGGGGCCAGTCCCACGGCGGCCTCCCCGGGGCACGACGGCGCGCCGAGGGTGGTGGACGGGGGGGGGGGGCGGGGGCGGGGCCGCCCCCCCCCCCGAGGGGTGGGGGGGGGGGGTGTTTTAAAAAAAACAAAACCCCCCAACACCCAC
>NZ_JBHWYY010000001.1:122574-166368 GCF_042728595.1 Isoptericola sp. NPDC060185
GGGTCTGGGGGCCCGCGCGGGCGCGCCCCCCCCCCGGTGGGTGCCCGGGGGGGGGCCCCCCCCCGGGCGGCCCCCCGGGGGCCGGCGGGCGCGCGGTGGGTGGGGGACGTCGGGCACCGGCCGGTGCCCGACGTCCCACCTTCTGAGGAGTTCGTCATGGACCTGGGTCTGCAGGGGCGCACCGTCGTCGTCACGGGGGCGTCCGGGGGGATCGGGCGGCACGTCGCCGCGCAGTTCGGCGCGGAGGGCGCCGACGTCGTCGTCACGTACCGGGAGTCGAAGGACGACGCCGCGCGTGTCGCGGAGGAGATCGGCGGGCGCGCGCTCGTCGTGCGCTACGACCAGACCGAGGACGGCGCGGCGGAAGGGCTGCGTGACGCCGTCCTCGCCTGGACGGGGCGGGTCGACGTGCTCGTCAACAACGCGGTGACCTGGAGCCCGCCGGGTCCGGGCGGCCCGCGCGGCTTCGAGCACGTGCCCGACGACGCCTGGCTCGAGACCGTGCGGGCGAACGTCGAGGGGGCTGTGCGCCTGACCCGCGCGGTCGCGCCGACGATGCGCGCGCAGCGCTGGGGTCGGCTGGTGCACCTGTCGTCCAGCCTGGTGCGCGACGGCGACGAGGGCACGGCGTACTACGCCACCGCCAAGTCCGCGCTGCACGGGTTCAGCCGGTCGGTCGCGTTCGCGCTCGGGCGCGAGGGCGACATCCTGTCGAACGTGGTGCTGCCGGGCCTCACCCGGACGGTGCGCAACGCGGGGATCGTCGAGGCGTTCGGCGAGGCCACGGCGGCGCGCGCCCCGCTCGGTCGCCTGCTCGAGGCGCGCGAGGTGGCGACCGCGATCGTCTACCTGGGGTCGGCCGCGAACACGGGGATCACCGGCCAGGAGGTCGCGGTGACCGGCGGGGCCTGACGGACGGCTCTCAGGCCCCGCCCGCGGTGACCACGTCCGGGTCCCGCGGGTCGGGGTCGGCCTCGATGAGCGACGGGCGGTTGTTCTGCACCGACCCGACGGCGTCGCCCACCGGCCGCGTCGCCATCGCGACCTGCGGGCCGGTGACGATCCCCATCGCCTGCTCGGCGCCGACGGCCGGGTCGAGCCACGCGTCCCACGCGCCGCGGGGGAGGATCACCGGCATGCGGTCGTGGATCCGCTCGAGGTCGGGGGACGCCGCGGTCGTGACGACCGTCGCGGACACGAGCCAGCGGTCCGGGTCGTCGTCCGCCTTCGTCCGGTCGCGCCAGAACTCGTAGAGGCCGGCGAGCGCGGCGACGCCGCCGTCGTCCGGGTGGATCCAGTAGGGCTGCTTGGGCGCCTTGCTCCTCGACCCCGCCCTCGCGGGCGCTCCCGGGGGCAGGTCCAGCTTGCGCCACTCGTAGTAGCCGTCCGCCGGGAGCAGGCAGCGGCGCACGGCCAGAGGCTTGGCGAAAGCCGGCTTGTCGAGGAGCGTCTCGGAGCGGGCGTTGATCATGCGCGCGCCCACCGACGGGTCCTTCGCCCAGGACGGCACGAGACCCCAGCGGGCGAGCTGCATCGTGCGGGTGATCTCGCCGGTGCTGCCGCCTTCGAGCCGGCGCGGGCGCTCGACGACGATCCGCACGGCGTCGGTCGGCGCCACGTTCCACGACGGCGGGAGGAGGCGCGCGTCCTCGGCGATCTCGGCGAGCGCGAGGTCGTCGGAGAGGTCCTGGGCGTCGCGGAAGGACGCGTAGCGGCCGCACATGGGTCCATCGTGACGCATCCCACCGACAGCCCCGGCGACGGGGACGGGGAATCCCCTGGGCACGCTCGTATCGTTTCGATAGGATGGCGGCCATGCCCGACGACTCCGCGAGACTCCCGCGCGCCCGCTCTCCGTTCCGTTGGGTCCTCATGCTCGGCGCCCTCGCGGCGCTGCCGGCGTTCACCGTCGACATGTACCTGCCGTCCCTGCCCCAGGTGGCGGCCGACCTCGGGTCCTCCGCCTCCTTCGCGCAGCTCTCGGTGTCCGTCATGCTCCTCGGCGGCGCGCTCGGCCAGCTCACCATCGGCCCGCTGTCCGACCGGTACGGGCGGCGCGCGCCGCTCATGTGGGGCCTCGCGCTGCACGTCGTGACGTCGCTGCTGTGCGCCGTCGCGCCCAACATGACCGTGCTGGTGGGCCTGCGCCTCCTGCAGGGCTTCTTCAACGCCGCCTGCGGCGTCGCCGCCATGGCCGTCGTGCGGGACCGCTTCGTCGGGGCCGAGGCCGCGCGCATCCTGTCCCGCCTCATGCTGGTCATCGGCGTCGCGCCGATGCTCGCGCCCACGTTCGGCTCCGCCGTCGCGTCCGCGGCCGGCTGGCGCTGGGTCTTCGGCGTCCTGGCGCTCGCGGGCGTCGCGATGGCGGTCGTCGTGTGGCGCTTCATGCCGGAGACGCTGCCCGCCGTGCGGCGCCAGACCGGCGGCACGCGCAGCGTGTTCGCGGGCTACCGGACCCTCGTCAAGGACAAGCAGTTCATGGCGCTCGCGGTGATCCCCGGGCTCGGGCAGGCCGTGCTGATGAGCTACGTCGTGGGCTCGCCGTTCATCTTCCAGGAGGGCTACGGCCTCACCCACGGGCAGTTCTCCCTGTTGTTCGCGGTCAACGGGCTCGGGCTGGTGCTGTCCGCGCAGGTGAACGCCGCCCTGGTGCGCCGGGTCGCGCCGATCCGGCTGCTGCGGGCGGCGCTGGCGATCCAGGGCGTCGTCGGCGTCGGCCTGCTGGTGGTCGCGCTGACCGGCGCGGGCGGCCTCGTCGGGCTGCTCGCCATGCTGTGGCTGGTGCTCGCCTTCCAGGGACTCGTGCCCGCCAACGCGTCGGCCATCGCGCTGTCGCGCCACGGCGAGCGCGCGGGCACCGCCGCGGCCGTCATCGGCGCGGTGCAGTCCGGCATCGCCGGCCTGGTCTCCCCGCTGGTCGGCGTGCTCGGCGGCGACGCCGTCGCCATGTCCTGGGTGATGCTCGCCGCGCTCGCGTGCGCCATCGCCGTCCTCGCGTTCGCCACCCCCGCCTACCGCAAGGACGGCTGGGTCAAGCTGGCCTGACCGGCCACCGCTCCGCCGAACAGGCGGTGGGGGGGCCGGGGAAGCCGCACGCGGAGGGGGGGCCCCCGGGACGCCCCCCCCCCGGGCCCCCCCCCGCCGGGCGCGCCGGGCCCGCCCCGACCCCCCGGCGGCGGCCTGCTCACCCCCCCCGCCCCCGCCCCCCCCCGTGCCGGCCCCCGGCCGGGGGCGCTACGCGAAGGCGAACAGCGGGCCGAACGCCACCACGACCAGCGCCGCCCACACCGCGTAGAGGGGCAGGAAGCGCGTCTGCCACCGGGTCAGCGCGCCGAACGGAGCGCGCTCGCGGACGAACCCGAGCAGCAGCCAGCCCGAGCGGCCCAGGTGCACCAGCAGCAGCAGGTTCAGCCCGAGGGCGGCCGCCTTGTTGGGGCTGACGCCGAACTCGGCGATGCGGGTGAGCATGGCGGTGAGCGCGACGGCGTCGACGGCGAGCGCCGCGACGACGAGGGCCAGCTGCAGGGCGTCGAACCACCCCGCGCGGGCGAGCGAGTCGCGCGCCGACACCGAGTACAGCAGCAGGCACAGCACCAGCACGAGGATCGCGTCCATGAGGATGAGCAGCTCGCGGTCCGCGCCCGCGAGGTCGCCGGCCGTGAGCAGCACGACGAGCGTCACCAGCAGCATCACGAGGGTCAGCGGCGTGAAGACGCGCGTGAGCACCGGCGCGATGTTCTCCACCACGTCCTGCTTCGCCTCGACCAGCCAGGCGGCCACGACGACGGCGCCGGGCACGGCGAACGGCAGGATCCAGCCCTCCATCGCGGGCTCGATGTCGACGCCGACCAGGCTGAGGGTGGCGCCGGTGAGGCCGAGCAGCACCCCGCCGCCGATGGCCAGGAGCGTCACGTACACGACCAGCTCCCCGGTGAACCGGGCGAAGTCCATCCGCGGCTCCTGCGCCCGCCACCGGCCGCCCACGTAGGTGACGCCCACGAGCGCCCACAGCACCACCGGGGCGTGGATCGCCGCCAGCAGCACCGTGGAGCCGCCCGGGGCGTAGGGGTAGACGTTGAGCACCACGGCCAGGACGGCGTACGGCACCAGCAGCGCGAGCAGCACGCGCCACGACACGCGGCGCTTCCACGCGAAGTACGCGGCCATGAACGGCGCCGTGAGCAGCGGCAGGTTGCGCAGCAGCGCGGTGTCCTCGTGGATCGCGGTGAGCCCGACCTTCGCGGCGACGCCCGCGCCCACGGCCAGCGCGAGCACGACGGCGAGCTCGCGCCACGTCGGGCCGGCGGCGTCGTGCTCGGGCGCCTCGGGCACCAGCACGAGCTGCTTCCAGAGCCGCTCGGAGTGCTCCCGGGCGAACTCGCGCGAGACGGCGTCCAGGTTGCCCATCCGGCGCACGGCGACGAGGAACGCCTCGTCGTCGTCGAGCCCCGTGGCGACGAGGTCGGCGACCCGCCCGCGCAGGTGGTCCTCCATCTCGTCCACGTCGGCGGCGGAGATGGCGCGGCGCCGCTGGACGTACGAGCGCCACTGGTCGATCTGCGCCTCCAGGCGCTCGTGCGGCCCGGCCATCAGGCCCACCCGTCGGCGGTCGCGGGACGCGGGGCGGACGCCTGCGCGGCGTGCCAGACGTGCTGCAGCACGTCGGCGACGACGGACCACTGCTGTTGCCGCTCGGCGAGCGCCTGCCGCCCGGCCGAGGTGATCGCGTAGTGCTTGCGGCGGCGGCCGGCCTCGGACGTGCCCCAGGAGGCGACGACGAGCCCCAGCCGCTCGAGGCGGTGGAGCAGGGGGTAGAGCATCCCGTCGGTCCATTGCATGCGGCCGCCCGAGAGCTCGGTGACGCGCTTGAGGATGGCGTACCCGTACGACTCGCCCTCGGCCAGGATGCCGAGCACGAGCGGGGTGGCCGACGCCGCCACCAGGTCCTTGTCGAAGCGCACGGCGCCTCCCGATGTCTTGAGCTGCGATTGTCTTGAGCTGCTATGTCTAGTACTGCTAGGCATTCGTAACCTAACAGATCTAGGGGTGAGCGGGCAGGGGTACCGGGCCACGGGATCGTCATCCAGCGGACCTTCAGGGTTCATCCGGGGTTGGGGGTGACGTCGCGGGGCGTCGGTGTCATCGGTCCATGACTCGTTCACTGAGGCACGCCCGCACGCTCCGCGCCGTCGCCGCGGGGACCGCCGCCGTCGTCGCGCTCACGGCCGCGAGCTCCGCGGCCGCCGCCGGCCCCCATCCCGGCGGTGCCGGCGGCGACGGCCACGGCCGGCCCGGCACGAACCACCAGGTCACGACGCACCAGGTCACGACGCACCAGGTCACGACGCACCTGGTCCCGACGCTGGAGGGGCGCGCCACCCTCTCCGCCGACCACCTCGCCGACGGCCCGCCGTCGGGCGCCGCGGCGTCGCCGGGCAACGGCCGGCAGGGCCCGTGGGACGGCCAGGTGATCCCCGGCTTCTCCGCGATGGTCGACAACGGGGACGGCACGTTCTGGGCCCAGCCGGACAACGGCTTCGGCGCGAAGGGGAACTCCGCCGACTTCCTCCTGCGCAGCTACCTCGTGAAGCCCGACTGGGACACGGGGCGGGAGGGGGCGCAGGGCGGTTCGGGCGAGATCGAGGTGCTCGACCACCTCTCCTACAACGACGCGAACGGCCTCCTCGACTTCGACATCGTCAACGGCGACACCCCGGAGCGGCTGCTGACCGGCGCGGACCTCGACATCGAGTCCGTGGCGCGCGCCGACGACGGCACGCTGTGGGTGGGCGACGAGTTCGGGCCCTTCCTGCTGCACTTCGACTCGGGCGGCACGCTCCTGGAGAAGCCGTTCCCGCTGCCGGGCGGTCGCAAGTCGCCGCAGAACCCCTACCTCGCGGACGGCGAGACGCCCACCGTGCGCGCCAGCCGTGGCTTCGAGGCGATGGCCCGCTCCGGCCGCTACCTGTACCCGGTGCTCGAGGGCGCGCTGACCACGGACACCGACCAGCGCCGCCGCGTGATCCACGAGTTCGACACGCGCCGCGGGCAGTACACGGGCCGCACCTGGGCCTACCAGGCCGACCAGGAGGCGAACGTCGTCGGCGACGCGTTCACGGTCGGCAGGAACCGGCTCTGGGTGGTCGAGCGCGACGACTTCGAGGGCCCGGCGTCGGTGAGCAAGCGCGTCTACGAGATCGACCTCACGCGCACCGAGCCCGACGGCGACGGCGGCCGCTACGTCCGCAAGGAGCTCGTCCTGGACGCGCTGCGGGTGGACAACCCGCGCGGCATCGACGCGGGGGAGGGCTACGGCCTCGGCGAGACGTACGCCCTGCCCGTGCAGTCCTTCGAGACGGTGCTGCGCCTGCGCGACGGCCGCATCCTCCTCGCCAACGACAACAACTACCCGGGCAACGCCGCGCGGAACCCGGGCACGCCGGACGACACCGAGATGGTCGTCATCGACCTGAAGAAGACGCGCACCCGGGACGACGGCGTGACCGTCATCGGGCACCGCGGCGCGTCCGGCGACCGGCCGGAGCACACCCTGGCCTCCTACGAGCAGGCGATCCTGCAGTGCGCGGACGTCATCGAGCCCGACGTCGTGGCCACCAAGGACGGCGTGCTCGTCGCCCGGCACGAGAACGAGATCGGCGGCACCACCGACGTCGCCCAGCACCCCGAGTTCGCCGACCGACGCACCACGAAGACCATCGACGGCTCGACGGTGACCGGATGGTTCACCGAGGACTTCACCCTCGGGGAGCTGCGCACCCTGCGCGCCGTCGAACGCCTGCCGAAGGTGCGGCCGGAGAACACGGCCTTCGACGGGCTGTACCAGGTGCCCACCCTCGACGAGGTGCTCGACCTCGCGCGGCACTCCGAGACCTGTGACGGCCGGCCGGTCGGCGTGGCCCCCGAGACGAAGCACCCGACCTACTTCGACTCCGTCGGCCTGTCGCTGGAGGCGCCGCTCGTGGCCGCGCTGCGCGCGAACGGGCTCGACTCGCGCCGCGCGCCGGTGGTGGTGCAGTCGTTCGAGACCGGGAACCTGCGCGAGCTGGACCGGCGGACCGACGTGCGGCTCGCCCTCAACGTCTCGGCGAGCGGCGCCCCGTACGACCTGGTCGCCGCCGGCGACCCGCGCACGTACGCCGACCTGGTGACGCCGGCCGGGCTGCGCGGCGTCGCCCGGTACGCCGACATCGTGAGCCTGGAGAAGAACGTCGTCGTGCCGCGCACCGCGGCCGGCACGCTCGGGCGGCCCACCCCCGTGGTGCGCGACGCGCACCGGGCCGGGCTCGAGGCGTACTCCTGGACCTTCCGCGCCGAGAACCAGTTCCTGCCTGCCGAGCTGCGCTCGTCGGCGGACCCGACCGCCCACGGCGACCTGGCCGCCGAGCTCGACACCTTCCTCGGCACCGGCCTCGACGGCGTCTTCTCCGACCAGCCCGGGCTCGCCGTCGCCGCGGTCGCGGCGCGGCGCTGACGCTCCGTCCACCGTCCGGCGGGCGCGCGAGGGACACCGGGTGAAACCGCTGTCCCTCGCGCGTCCGCGCTGCTCAGGCCCTAGGATCGCGCTGTGCGGACACTGCCGCGGCACGCGACCTCCCTCGCCTCGCACCGGGTCGTCCGCTCGATCGCCCTCGTCGTCACCGCGGTGGTGGCGTTCGGGTCGGCGGCGGCGGTCGCGTCGTTCGTCGACCTGCGCTCCCAGATCGGGGTGTCCGACGTCGACGGCCTCCTCGCCGAGGACGACCGCCCGCCCGCGGTCGCCACCGAGCAGGACCCGAGCGACCCGTTCGCCGGCAAGGACCTCAACATCCTGGTGATGGGCACCGACTTCCGCGACGAGGCCAACGCCAAGATCGCGGGCGCGGGCGACGAGTTCCACTCCGACACCACGCTGCTCGTGCACATCTCCGGCGACCGCAGCCGCATCGAGGCCGTGTCGATCCCGCGCGACTCGCTTGTCGACATCCCGTCGTGCAGGCTCCCCGGCGGCGGCCAGACCGCGCCGCACACGAACGCCATGTTCAACACCGCGTTCGCCCTCGGCGGCGGGCCGGGCAAGGACGTCACCGGCGCGGCGGCCTGCACCATCCACACCGTCGAGAAGCTCACCGGCGTGCGCATCGAGGACCACGTCGTCGTGCAGATGACGGGCGTGATCGGGGTCGTCGACGCGATCGGCGGCGTCACCATGTGCCTGCCCGAGGCGGTCAAGGGCAAGCGGGTGGACCTCGACCTCAAGGCGGGCCGCCAGACGCTGGACGGCACCACCGCGATCAACTTCCTGCGCGCCCGCAAGGGCGAGGGCATGGGGCTCGAGATCGGCAGCGACCTCAAGCGCATCGAGCGGCAGCAGGCGTTCTTCGACGCGACGATGCGCCAGATCCTGTCGCAGAACGTCATCACCGACTCGCCCCGGCTCTACCGCATGGTGCGGGAGATCCTCGGCTCCATCTCCACGGACCCCGACCTCGCCAGCCCGACGGCGCTCGCCGGCCTCGCGTGGAGCATCCGCGACATCGACCCGGCGCGGATCGTCTTCACGTCCGTGCCCGTCGTCGACTCGGTGAGCCAGCCCGGGCGGGTGGAGTGGACCTCCGCCGCCGACGAGATCTGGGCGCGCATCCGCGCCGACAAGGCCCCGCCCGGCATGCCCGGCGCCGGGAAGAAGAAGGGCTCCCCGGCGTCGTCCTCGTCGACGCCCGGCAGTTCGACGCCCGGCAGTTCGACGCCCGGCGGCTCGACGCCCGACGCCACCCGCGTCGACGACGACGTCCTGTCGCCCGACGACGGGTCGAGCTCTTCCGGGGAGTCTTCCGGGCCGTCGTCCACGCCGTCGCCCAGCCCGTCGCTGCTGCCCGGCGTCTGCGCCTGACGCCCCTGGGAGGTCAGCGCTGGGGGAGGACCCGTCGTGCCTCCGTGCGCAGGGCGTCCGTCACGCGGTCGAGCACCTGGGAGCGCAGCTTCCACTGCTGCAGGTAGACGGGCACCTCGACGACGGCGTCGGCGGCGAGGGCGCGCACCTCGCCCCGCTCGAGGGCGTCGCCGAGCACGGGGAACCGGGCGCCCGGTCCGGGCAACGGGCCCCACATGCCCCAGCCGAGGCCGCGGCGGACGGCGTCGAGGAACTCCGCCGTGCTCGGCACGTGGTGGCGCGGCGGGTCGGGCACGGGGGAGCCGGCCGCGGCGGCGACCTCGCGCAGCCAGGCGTCCTGCAGGTCGTCGGCGCGGTCGAAGACGACCATCGGGGCGCGGTCGAGGGCCTCGGGCGTGGCGCCGTCGGGGAACCACCGCTCGATGACGGCGGGCGTCGCCGCCGGCCGGTAGCGCGTGATCCCGAGCAGGGCGGAGCTGCAGCCCTGCACCGGCTCCCGCTGGGACGTGACGGCGGCCATGACCACGCCCGCGGGCAGCAGGTCCACGGTGCGGTCCTGGTCCTCGCGGTGGAGGTCGAAGCAGACCCCCTCCACCCCGGCGAGGGCGGGCAGCACCCACGTGGCCAGCGAGTCCGCGTTCACGGCCAGCGGCACGGTGACAGGTCGGGACGCGTCGGCCTCGTCGGTGCCGGCCGCACCCGGTCCGAGGGCGTGGCTCGCCTCCGCGCCGAGCAGCTCCACCTGCCGCGCCAGGCGCAGCAGCGTGCCGCCCGTCGCGGTCGGCGTGACCGGCCGGCTGCGGCGCACCAGCACCGACCCCGCGGCGTTCTCCAGTGCGCGCACGCGCTGGCTCACCGCCGACGGCGTCACGTGCAGCGCGCGGGCGGCGCCCTCGAACGAGCCCTCCGTGACGACGGCGGCCAGTGCCTCGAGCTGGCGGGAGTCCCAACGCATGGCCCCTACCGTAGATGAAGCAACGCTTGATCAGATGAAGGAACCGTAGATGGACTTCATCGTCCGACCTGCCTAGCGTCGTGCCGTGCTCACCGTCCTCGCCGGCCTCGGCTTCGGCCTGTCCCTCATCGTCGCCATCGGCGCCCAGAACGCGTTCGTGCTGCGTCAGGGCGTGCGCCGCGAGCACGTCGGCCTCGTCGTCGCCGTCTGCGCCGCCTCGGACGTCGTGCTCTACGCCGCGGGGACCGCCGGGCTGGGCGCGCTGGTCGTGAGTCACCCCGTCGTGGTGGAGGTCGCACGCTGGGCGGGCGCCGTCGTCGTCCTCGGGTACGGGGCGCTCGCCGCGCGGCGGGCCTGGCGGGGCGACGAGGCGGGACTGGCCGCCGCGTCGGACGGCGCCGTCCCGGACGCGGGGCGCCGCGCGCGCCCGGTGCTGCTCACGGCGCTCGCGCTCACCTGGCTCAACCCGCACGTGTACCTGGACACCGTGGTCCTGCAGGGGTCGCTCGCCGCGTCGTACGGCGACGCGCGCTGGCTCTTCACCGCCGGGGCCGTCGTCGCGAGCGTGCTGTGGTTCGCCGGCCTCGGGTACGGCGCGCGGCTGCTCGCCCCGGTGCTCGCCCGGCCGGGGGCATGGCGGGTCGTCGACGGCGTCGTCGCCGCGATCATGCTGGTCGTCGCCGTGAGCCTGGTGCTGCCCGCGCTCGCGGCGTAGCCCTACGACGCGAGGCGGTGCAGGCGGCGGGTGGCGTCGCGCAGCACGTCCTCGCGCTTGACGAACGTGAACCGCACGCGTGACGCGAGCGCCGCCGCCGTCGTTGAGCCCGGGAGGCAGAACGCCGACACCGGCACGCCGACCACGCCCGCGAGGTCCGGCAGGCGGCGGCACAGCTCGTGGCCGTCCGGCTGCCCCAGAGGTGCGCCGTCCGCCACGACGAAGTAGGTGCCCTGCGGCACGACGACGTCGAACCCGGCGGCGGTCAGCCCCTCGCACAGCAGGTCGCGGCGGGAGGCGAGCGACGCCGCGAGCGCCCGCGGCGCCTCGTCGTCTGCCAGGGCGCGGGCGATGGCGGGCTGGAACGGCGCACCCGAGGTGTAGGTGAGGAACTGCTTCACCGTGCGCACGGCGGTGACGAGCTCCGCCGGCCCGTGCACCCAGCCGACCTTCCAGCCGGTGAGGCTGAACGTCTTGCCGCTGGAGGAGACGGTGAGGGTGCGGCCCGCCATGCCGGGCAGCGTGGCGATCGGGACGTGCACGGCGTCGTCGAAGGTGAGGCGCTCGTACACCTCGTCCGTGAGCACGAGGGCGTCGACGTCGCGCGCGACGGCCGCGACCTGCTCCAGCTCGGCGCGCGTGAGGACGGTGCCCGTGGGGTTGTGCGGCGTGTTGAGCACGATGAGGCGCGTGCGCGGGCCGGCCGCCGCGCGCAGGGCGGCGGCGTCGAGCCGGAACCCGTCGGCGGTGAGCGGCACGGGCACGTGCGTCGCACCGGCCAGCGCGATGCCCGCCGCGTGCGAGTCGTAGAACGGCTCGAGCGTGATGACCTCGTCGCCCGGGCCGGCGAGCGCGAGGATCGACGCGGCCAGCGCCTCGGTCGCGCCGGTCGTGACCAGCACCTGCGTGTCCGGGTCGACGTCGAGACCGTAGTGGCGGTGCTGGTGGTCGGCGATCGCGCGCCGCAGCTCGGGCACACCGTCGCCGGGGGAGTACTGGTTGCGGCCGGCGTCGATCGCGTCCTTGGCGGCCTGGCGGACGAACTCCGGGCCGTCGACGTCGGGGAACCCCTGGCCCAGGTTGATCGCGCCCGCGCGGGCGGCGAGCGCCGTCATCTCCGCGAAGATCGTCTGGGCCACGGCGCCGTCGGCGCCGAGCAGCCCCGTCGCGCGCGCGACGTCGGTCCAGCGGCCGGTCGGAGGAGAGGTCGGCATGGGCCGACCCTAGCCCCGCGGCGACGGGTCCCCGCCACCGCGGGGCCCAGCATCTGAGACGGCCGGGGCGGGGTTCCGACGGGCGTCGGACGGGGCGTCGCGCCTGGTCACGGGGATCGACGGACCGGCGGGGGCCCGCCGCGGGCGAGGTTCTCCACAGGGCGTCCTCAGGCAGTTGCCCGAGACCCCTATCCTGGTCCCTCCTTGCCGCCCGGCGCACCGCCGGACTCGACGAGAGGTCACCGATCAGTGTCGATCGACACGCTTGCGCCGACCGGCGCCGCAGCGATCCTCGAGCACGAGGTCCGCGAGCTCGTCCGACGTCGGGCGCTCGACCCCGTCCGCGACCGCGCGGGCCTCGAGCGACTGGCCGCGGAGGCCGCCGCCGACTACTCGGACCGTGCCGCCCGCGGGCTCGTGCCCGCCCTCGCCGACCCGCAGGGCGCGACGCGGGCCGTCGTCGACGCCCTCGGCGGCCTCGGGCCGCTGCAGCGCTACCTCGACGACCCCGAGGTCGAGGAGATCTGGATCAATGAGCCGGCCAAGGTGTTCGTCGCGCGGCGCGGCGTGCCGGAGCTGACCACCACGATCCTCACCGCCGTACAGGTGCGCGACCTGGTGGAGCGGATGCTCAAGGCGTCCGGCCGCCGCCTCGACCTCAGCAGCCCGTTCGTCGACGCGTCGCTGCCGGGCGGCGAGCGACTTCATGTCGTGATCCCCGACGTCACCCGCAGCCACATGGCCGTGAACATCCGCAAGCACCTGGTGCGCGCTGACCACCTCGACCACCTGGTGCGCCTGGGCTCGCTCACGCCGCACGCGGCGGCATTCCTCGATGCGGCCGTGCGGGCCGGGCTGAACGTCCTGGTCTCCGGCGCGACGCAGGCGGGCAAGACCACGATGCTCAACGCGCTCGCGGGCTCGATCCCGACCGGTCAGCGGGTGATCTCCTGCGAGGAGGTCTTCGAGGTGCGGTTCGCCGCGCGCGACCACGTCGCGATGCAGTGCCGCCAGCCGAGCCTCGAGGGCACCGGCGAGATCCCGCTGCGACGCCTCGTGAAGGAGGCGCTGCGGATGCGGCCGGACCGTATCGTCATCGGCGAGGTGCGCGAGGCGGAGAGCTTCGACCTGCTCGTCGCGCTCAACGCCGGGATCCCCGGCATGTGCACCGTGCACGCCAACTCGGCCCGTGGGGCGGTCACGAAGATGTGCACGCTGCCGCTGCTGGCGGGGGAGAACGTCTCGGACCGCTTCGTGGTGCCGACCGTGGCGTCGGCGATCGACCTCGTGGTGCACCTCGACGTCGCCGCCGACGGGTCGCGGCAGGTGCGGGAGGTGGTGGCCGTGACGGGCCGGGTCGAGGGCGACCGCGTCGAGACCGCCGGGATCTTCCACCGGCGACCCGCGGACCTGGGCGGCGACCTCGTGCGCGGCGACGGCTTCCCGCCCGGCGAGGAGCGGTTCGCGCGCGTCGGCGTGGACGTGCGGTCGATGCTCGCGGGAGGCCGCTGATGGGGGTCGTCGTCGGGCTGCTGCTCGGCGCGGGCCTGGTGTGCGTGTGGCTGTCGTGGTGGGAGCCGGCCGAGAAGTCGCGGCGCCGCGGCGGCCGGGGCGCCGTCGTGCAGGACCTGCTGGTGCAGGCGGGGGCGCCGTCGGTGACCCCGGCGGCCCTGTGGTGGCTCAGCGGTATGGCCGGCGTCGTCGTCCTGCTCGCGGGGCTGGCGCTCACCCGGTCGCCGGCGATCTCGGCCTGCTTCGCGCTGATGGCCGTCGTCGCGCCCGAGGCGCTCGTTCGGGTGCGCGCCCGCCGGCGCCGTCGGGACCTGCGCGAGGTCTGGCCCGAGGTGGTCGACCACCTCGCGTCCGGCGTGCGAGCCGGCCTGTCCCTGCCCGAGGCCGTGGCGCAGCTCGGGGAGCGCGGCCCGGCCGAGCTGCGCGAGGCGTTCGCCCGGTTCGCGGCAGACTACCGCGCCACGGGTCGCTTCGGTGAGTGCCTGGACCTGCTCAAGGCGCGCCTCGCCGACCCGGTCGCCGACCGCATCATCGAGGCGCTGCGGCTGACGCGCGAGGTCGGTGGCACGGACCTCGGCCGCCTGCTGCGGACGCTGTCGTCGTTCCTGCGCGAGGACGCCCGCACCCGCGGCGAGCTCGAGGCGCGGCAGTCGTGGACCGTCAACGGCGCGCGCCTCGCCGCCGCGGGGCCGTGGGTCGTGCTGGCGTTCCTCGCGTCACGGCCGGAGACGGCGCAGGCGTACAACTCGGCGGCCGGCGTGGCGGTGCTGGCCGCGGGCGCCGCCACCTCCGCCGTCGCGTACTGGCTGATGCGCCGCATCGGGCGGCTGCCCGAGGAGGGGCGGGTGCTGCGGTGATCGACCGGTGGTTCTCCCTCACGGGCGCGCTCGTGGGCCTGCTCGGCGGGCTCGGCGTCCTCCTCGTGGTCGCGCGGCTGCGCGCCCGCCGCGTGACGCTCGACCAGCGCCTCGCCCCGGCCCTGCGCCCGCGCGACGCCACGTCCGGCCTGCTGCGCGAGCAGCCGGTGCACACGCCGTTCCCGGCCCTCGAGCGGCTGCTGGCACCCTGGGTCGCGGACGCCGCGCACTGGTTCGACAAGCTCGGGTCCACGCGGGCGGACGTGCGCCGCCGCCTCGACCGTGCCGGTCGGGCGGAGACGGTCGAGGCGTTCCGCGCCCGGCAGGTCGTCTCGGTCGCGCTCGGCCTGGCGGCCGGGCTCGTGCTGGCGCTGCTGCTCGCCGCGGTGCGGGGGTCCTCCGTGGTGCCGCTCTCGGCCCTCGTCCTGCTGTGCGGGGCGGTCGGCTTCGTCCTGTGCGACCAGTGGCTCAGCCGTGCCGTGCGCCGCCGCGAGGAGCGGATGCTGGCCGAGTTCCCCACGATCGCCGAGCTGCTCGCCCTGGCCGTCACCGCCGGCGAAGGCCCCGTGCCCGCCCTGGAGCGGGTCGCGTCCACGGCACGCGGCGAGCTGTCGGGCGAGATCTCCGCCATGCTCGCGGACGTCCGGGCCGGCGCGCCGATCGCGGGAGCGCTCACCACCATGGCCGACCGGACGGGCCTGCCCTCGCTCACCCGGTTCGCCGAGGGTGTCGCCGTCGCCCTGGAGCGCGGCACCCCGCTCGCGGACGTGCTCCGCGCGCAGGCCCAGGACGTGCGGGAGTCCGGCAGGCGCGCCCTCATGGAGGCAGGGGGCAAGAAGGAGGTCGCGATGCTCGTCCCGGTCGTCTTCCTCATCCTGCCCATCACCGTCGTCTTCGCCGTGTTCCCCTCCCTCGCCACCCTCCGGATCGGCCTGTGACCGTGCTCGCCGACCACCGACCCAACCGCCGCCGCGCGGTGCCACCGAAAGGACCGACCATGCAGCAGCACGAGACCGAGAACCGGCCCCACGACCGCCCGGCCGCGGACGACCCGGAGCGGGGCGACGTGCCGGGGTGGGTGCTCGTCACCCTCATGACGGCGGGCTTGGTCGTCGCGCTCTGGGCGATCGCCGGGCCGCTGCTGGAGGGCGCGTTCACCCAGGCGATCTCGAGCGTCACGGGTCGCTGACGTGGCGATCGGCCGGCTGCACCACCTGGTCGTCGACTGCCCCGACCCGAGGGCGCTCGCGGAGTTCTGGTCGGCGGTGCTGGGCCAGGACGTCACGTACGCGGACGACGACTTCGTCGTGGTCGCGCGCAACGACCGGCACTCCGGCCTGGCGTTCCAGCGCGCGCCCGACCACCGGCCGCCGGACTGGGGCGACCCGGACCGCCCGCAGCAGATGCACCTCGACGTCATGGTCGACGACGTGGCCGAGGCCCACGAGCGGGTCCTCGCCCTCGGGGCGCGCCGCCTCACGGGCGCCGCGCCGGGCGCGGGCGAGGGTGACGTGTACGCCGACCCGGCCGGTCATCCGTTCTGCCTGGTCCCGCGCCCCGGGTGGGCGCCGCCGGTCGCCGACGAGCGCTCGTGACCCGCGACCGGGACAGGCGCCGGGAGCCGCGGGCGGAGGTGACGGACGGCGAGGCGGGCTCGGCCGTGGCCGAGTTCGTCATGGTCTCGGCCCTGGTGCTCGCGCTGTTCCTCGGCGTCGTGCAGGTGGCGCTGGCGATGCACGTGCGGGCCCTGTCGATCGACGCGGCGGCGGAGGGCGCGCGCGTGGCGGCGCGCGCGGACCGGGACCTCGCGAGCGGCGCCACCCGGACTCGCGACCTCCTCACCGCGGCGCTCGGCAGCCGGTACGCCGACGACGTGTCGGTGCGCAGCACGGTGCAGGACGGGCTCGACGTCGTGGAGGTCACCGTGCAGGTGCCGCTGCCCGTCGTCGGGCTGCTCGGCCCGTCGGGCGTCCTCACCCTGCGCGGCCACGCCCTGGAGGAGGCGTGAGCGCCCGCGCCCCGGGAGGTCGCGGCACCGACCTGCACGCCACCAACGCGGACGAGCTCGGCGCCGCCGCGGCGTCCGGCCGCGAGGTCGACCCCGAGTCCGGGGCTGCGCTGGTCGAGTTCCTGGGCACGGCGGTGCTGCTGCTGGTGCCGCTGGTGTACCTGGTGCTCACGGTCGCGCAGGTGCAGGCGGGCGCGTTCGCGGTGGAGGGCGCGGCCCGGGAGGCGGGCCGCGCCATGGTCACGGCCGACTCGTCGGCCGCGGGCGCCGAGCGGGCGCAGGCCGCCGCGGGCATCGCTCTCACGGACCAGGGCTTCGACGTCGGCGACGGCGCGGTGTCGCTCGAGTGCTCGGCGGACCCGTGCCTGACGCCGGGCGCGACCGTCGGCGTGCGCACCCGGCTCGAGGTCCCGCTGCCGTTCGTGCCCGAGGCGTTGCGCGGCTGGGTGCCGCTCGAGATCCCCGTCACGTCGACGCACGTCGCGACGGTCGACGAGTACGGGCAGGCGCGCCCGTGACCGCGCGGGACCGTGCGGCCCGGGGCTCGGACGAGGACGGCCGCATCATGCTGCTCACGGCGGGGATAGTGGCCCTGGCGTTGATGATCGTCGGCATGGTGGCCTCGGCGACGGCTGTGCACCTGGACCGCAAGCACCTGTTCGACCTCGCGGACGCGGTCGCCGCCGACGCCGCGGACGCGGTGCCGCGCGAGCGGCTCCTCGCCGGCGGGGCGCCGGCTCCCGAGGGGGAGGCGGTGCTCCGGCTCACCGCGGCGGACGTCGAGGCGTCCGCGCGCGCCTACCTCGCCGCGCACCCCGACCAGGCGGCGGGGCTGGACGGGCTGCGGGTCGTGGAGGCGTCGGCCCCGGACGGCCGGACGGCGCAGGTGGGGCTCACGGCGACGTCCCACCCGCCGCTGCTGCGCTGGTTCACCGACGCCGTCGGGGGAGGGTTCACGGTCGCGGCGACGTCGTCCGCGCGTGCCGGCTGAGTCGTCGGCCGAGTCGCCTGCCGAGTCACCGGCCGAGTGTGGAACTTCCCACACCGCGAAAAGACGCATCTGAGATTCCGATTTGGCTAGCCTGCGGGTGTGCAGCTCACCGCGTTCACCGACCTCGGCCTGCGCATCGTCATGCGCCTGGCCGTGCTCGACGCCGAGGAGTCCGCGACCACCCGCGCCCTCGCCGCGGAGCTGAACGTGCCCGCGGCGCACGCGGCCAAGGTCGTCACGCGGCTCGGCCGGCTCGGCGTCGTCGACGCGCGCCGGGGCCGCGCGGGCGGCCTGAGGCTGGCCGACGGCGCCCGGGCGGTGTCCGTCGGGTTCGTCGCCCGCTCGCTAGAGGGCGACGGGGAGGTCGTCGAGTGCGAGGGCGCGAACCCGTGCCCGCTGCGGGGCGGGTGTCGCCTGCGCGGCGCGCTCGCCCGCGCCCGCGAGGCGTTCTTCGCCGCGCTCGACCCGGTGACGATCTCCGACGTCGCCGCGGAGCCCACCCGGGACCTGCTGCTGCAGATCGGCACCCGCCCGCCCGGCTGAGACCTCCGGCGCCGACGCCCGCGCGACGCCGCCGGGCGCCCACGACGGAACCCGTAGAACAGACAGGAGTCACCCATGCTCACCCCCGAGTCCGCCGCCGTCGTCCGCGCCACGCTGCCCGTGATCGGCGGCGCGATCGGCGACATCACGCCGGTGTTCTACCGCCGCATGTTCGCCGCCCACCCCGAGCTCGAGCGCGACCTGTTCAACCGCGGCAACCAGGCCCGCGGCGACCAGCAGCGCGCCCTCGCGGGGGCCATCGCGGCGTACGCGACGCTTCTCGTGGACGACGGGCCGGACCCCCGCACGGTGCTGGCGCGCATCGCGCACAAGCACGCCTCGCTCGGGATCCTCCCGGAGCAGTACCCGACCGTGCACGAGCACCTGTTCGCCGCCATCGTGGAGGTGCTCGGCGAGGCCGTCACGCCCGAGGTCGCCGCCGCGTGGGACGAGGTCTACTGGGACATGGCCGACGCCCTCGTCGAGATCGAGCTGGGCCTGTACGCCGAGACGGGTGTGGCCCCCGGCGACGTCTGGCGCACGGTGACGGTCTCACGCCGGAGCCAGGAGTCGCCCGACACGATCTCGCTCGAGCTCGTCGCCCCGGACGGTTCCGCGCTGCCCGCCGCCCGCCCCGGGCAGTACGTCTCGGTGGCCGTGCACCTGCCCGACGGCACCCGCCAGATCCGGCAGTACAGCCTCACGGGCGGGGGAGAGCCGGGGGCGTGGGCGATCTCGGTCAAGGCCATCCTCGCCGGCGCGGGCCCGGCGGGCCTCGCCCCAGCCGGCGAGGTCTCCAACCACCTGCACGCCAACGCGTTCGAGGGCGACGGACTGGAGGTCTCGGCGCCCTTCGGCGAGCTGACGCTGGTCGAGGGTGAGAACCCGCTGGTGCTCGTCTCGGCGGGCATCGGGATCACGCCGATGATCGGCTTCCTGCACCACCTGCGCGACGCCGGCACCCCCCGGCGCGTGGTGGTGCTGCACGCGGACCGGTCGCCCGCCCGGCACGCGCACCGGGCCGAGCTGCGCGAGCTCGTCGACGCGATCCCCACCGCCGAGCTGCACCGCTGGTACGAGGACCTCGGGGCCCGCCCCACGCAGGACCGGTTGCGCTCCGGCTACCTCGACCTGGACGGCGTCGACGTGCCGCACGACGCGGACGCGTACCTCTGCGGCCCGGCGCCGTTCATGACGCTCGTCCAGTCCGCGCTCCTGGGCCGGGGCGTCACGGCCGACCGGATCCACCACGAGGTGTTCGGCCCGGGCCAGGAGATCGGCCAGGAGATCGGCCAGGAGATCGGCCAGGAGACCGCCGCGGCCTGACCCGCGGCCCCGGACCGAACGTCGGCCCGCCGGCCTCAGCCGTCGCCGGGCAGGCGGACGAACAGGCCGGGGTAGTCGACGACGAACCCGTCGGCGTCCACCGTGATCTCGCGCAGGAAGTCGCTGTCGCGGGACTCGTAGACGTAGCGGTCGGCGGACGGCCGGGTGTACCGCTGCCGGTCGGGCGTGACCTCGAACGTCGCGCCGTCGACGTACGCGGTGACGATGTCGGCCGCCGCCTCGACCTCCAGGCCGAGGCGGCGCACCGGCAGCGTGTTGGTGAACGGGGAGAACGAGAGGTCGACGTCGACGGCGCCGGCCAGGTCGGGCCGCTCCGTGCCGTCCGCCCGCCAGGCGCCCGCTTCGTCCCGGTCCAGGTCGAGCTGGCGGCCCGCGGACGACCACAGCCGCAGGCCCCGGAACTCCCACGCCGGCGTGAGCTCCATCGCGTACTCGATCCGCTCGGGCCCGAGGTCCACGAGGGACCGGGCGCGCAGCACGCCCTCGCGCAGGTCCAGGTCGAGGTGCTCGACGCTGCCCGCCGCGAGCCCGCGCCACCGGTAGGTCGTCATGGGGCACCTCCCTGTGTCCGCCGTGGCCCCAGGGGTCCAGCATCGGACGGGAACGGCGCCCTTGCCGGGCAGCGTGCCGCGCCGATGCGCCGGGTAGATTCGCCGGGTGACCGACGACAAGCTTCCCGTCGACCTGGACCAGATGTTCGACCTCGCCCGGGCGGGGGCCGACCTGCTGCTGGAGTTCGTCGACGCCGGGGTCCCGGCCGACCACGCGGACGCGCAGGGCAACACGCTGCTCATGCTGGCCGCCTACCACGGGCACGCCGGCCTCGTCCGCGGCCTGGCGGGCCGCGGGGCGGACGTCGACCGCGTCAACGCGCGCGGGCAGTCGCCCCTCGCGGGGGCGGTCTTCAAGGGCGCCGACGACGTCGTGGCGGCGCTGCTCGACGCCGGGGCCGACCCGGACGCCGGGGCGCCCAGTGCCCGCGACACGGCGCAGATGTTCGGCCGCACGCTGCCGGAGCCGCCGGCCCGGGACTGACGCCGGCCACGGACGGGTAACCTTGAGGATCGTGGCCACCATCGACTTCCCCGCAGAGATCAAGGCGCTGCGCGCCACCCTCGAGTCCATCGAGGCCGTGAGCGACCCCACCGTCCTGCAGGCGAAGATCGCGGACCTCTCCGAGCAGGCGGCCGCCCCGGACCTGTGGGACGACCCCGACTCGGCGCAGAAGGTGACCTCCGCCCTGTCCTCCGCCCAGGCGGAGCTCGACCGGGTCTCCCGGCTCGGCCGGCGCATCGACGACGTCGAGACGCTCGTGGAGCTGGGCCAGGAGATGGAGGACGAGGACTCGCTCGTCGAGGCGGAGGGCGAGATCGGCGCCATCCGCAAGGACCTCGACGTGCTGGAGGTCCGCACCCTCCTCAGCGGCGAGTACGACGCCCGCGAGGCCGTCGTCACGATCCGCGCGGGCGCCGGCGGCGTCGACGCCGCCGACTTCGCCGAGATGCTCCTGCGCATGTACCTGCGCTGGGCGGAGCGCCACGGCTACCCCACCAAGGTCATGGACACCTCGTACGCAGAGGAGGCCGGCCTGAAGTCGGCGACGTTCGAGGTGAACGCGCCGTACGCCTTCGGCAACCTGTCCGTCGAGGCCGGCACGCACCGCCTGGTGCGCATCTCGCCGTTCGACAACCAGGGCCGCCGTCAGACGTCGTTCGCCGCGGTCGAGGTGGTCCCGCTGATCGAGCAGACGGACTCCATCGAGATCCCCGAGTCCGAGCTGAAGATCGACGTCTTCCGCTCCTCGGGCCCCGGCGGACAGTCGGTCAACACCACCGACTCCGCCGTGCGCATGACCCACCTGCCCACGGGCACCGTCGTGTCGATGCAGAACGAGAAGTCGCAGATCCAGAACCGCGCCGCCGCCCTGCGCGTCATGCAGTCCCGCCTGCTGCTCATCCGCCAGCAGGAGGAGGCCGCGAAGAAGAAGGAGCTCGCGGGCGACATCAAGGCCAGCTGGGGCGACCAGATGCGCTCCTACGTGCTGCAGCCGTACCAGATGGTCAAGGACCTGCGCACCGAGCACGAGTCGGGCAACACGCAGGCCGTGTTCGACGGCGCGATCGACGACTTCATCGAGGCGGGGATCCGCTGGCGTCGCTCCGGCGGCGCCGACGCAGCCTGACCTCGGCCCGACCTCGGCCCGACCTCGGCCGCCCCCCGGGCGGCCGCCCGGACCCGCGACACACCGGCGTGTCCTTCCTGCCACCCTCCCTGCCGGGTGCGACTCTCGGAAATCGGGCAGCCCGGTCCTGACGTGACGTGGGCCGGTGCTGCACGGTCCACCAGGCAGGGAAGAGGCACGTCGTGATCCGGTTCGAGAACGTCTCGAAGGTCTACGCCCGAGGGGCACGGCCCGCGCTCGACGACGTCTCGGTCGACGTCTCGCGCGGGGAGTTCGTGTTCCTCGTCGGCGCGTCCGGCTCGGGCAAGAGCACGTTCCTGCGGCTGGTGCTGCGCGAGGAGCGCCCCACGGGCGGCAACGTGTACGTGGCGGGCCGCGACCTGTCGCGGCTGTCGAGCTGGAAGGTGCCGTCCCTGCGGCGCAGCATCGGCGTCGTCTTCCAGGACTTCCGCCTGCTGCCGGGCAAGACCGTGTACGAGAACGTGGCCTTCGCGCTGCAGGTGATCGGCAAGCCGCGCCACACGATCCGCACCACCGTGCCCGAGGTGCTCGAGATGGTGGGGCTGGACGGCAAGGAGAAGCGGCTGCCGCACGAGCTCTCCGGCGGCGAGCAGCAGCGCGTGGCCATCGCGCGCGCGTTCGTGAACCGGCCGCAGATCCTGCTCGCGGACGAGCCGACGGGCAACCTCGACCCGACCACCTCGCTGGGGATCATGCGCCTGCTCGACCGCATCAACCGCACCGGGACCACGGTGGTCATGGCCACGCACGACGACGAGATCGTCAACGAGATGCGCAAGCGCGTGGTCGAGCTGTCGACCGGGTCGGTCGTGCGCGACGAGGTGGACGCCGTCTACGGCGAGCGCGAGTCGATCCTGCCGCAGGTGGGCCAGACGCCGGTCCTCGACGCCCCGAGCCGGGGCGCGCGGGCCGTCGCGCCGCGCGTGCAGATCTCGCCCGAGCCCGCCGACCTCGAGGCCGACCGTGCCGCCGAGGCCGCGGCGGCTCGCGCGGCCGCCCCGCCGCCGGCGGAGGAGGCGGGCTCGTCGGCCGACGAGGTGGTGCAGCAGGTGCTGCGCGAGCACGAGCGCGTGCGCGCGGGACGGGAGGCCTGAGGGTGCGGCTCCAGTTCGTCCTCACCGAGGTCCTCGGCGGCCTGCGGCGCAACCTGACCATGGTGGTGTCCGTCGTCCTGGTGACGTTCGTGTCGCTCACCTTCGTCGGCGCCGCCGCGCTCCTGCAGACGCAGGTGACCAAGCTCAAGGGGGACTGGTACGACCTGGTCGAGGTCTCCGTCTTCCTCTGCCCGGACGGGTCCACCGCGCCGACCTGCGCCGACGGCGAGGCCACGCCGGAGCAGATCGACGCCCTGCGGGAGGTCATCGACACCGAGCTGTCGGACGTCGTGGCCACCACGTACTTCGAGAGCAAGGCGGACGCGTTCAAGGCGTTCACCACGATGTACCCGGACGGGTACCAGGGCACGCAGCTCACCGAGGACGACATGCAGGCCTCGTTCCGGCTGAAGCTGGTCGACCCCGAGCAGTACCAGGTGGTCGACGACGTCCTCGAGGGCCGCACCGGCGTCGAGGTCGTGGAGGACCAGCGCGAGGTGTTCGAACCGCTCTTCCTCGCGCTGGGTCGCGCCTCGCTCCTGGCGGCGGGCCTGGCGGGGGTGATGCTCCTGGCCGCGGTGCTGCTGATCACCACGACCATCAGGCTGTCCGCGGTGTCGCGGCGCCGCGAGACGGGCATCATGCGGCTCGTCGGCGCGTCCAACCTGTTCGTGCAGCTGCCGTTCATGCTCGAGGGCGCGATCGCCGCCCTGGTGGGGGCCCTGCTCGCCGTCGGGGGGCTGTGGCTCGCGGTGCAGTACCTGGTGACGGACTGGTTGCAGGACTCCGTCGACTGGGTGGCGTACGTGGACGTGGGTGACGTCCTGCTCATCGCGCCGCTGCTCATCGGCATCGCCGTGCTCCTGGCGGTGGTGTCGTCCGTGGTGACGCTCAACCGGTACACGAGGGTGTGAGATCGCAGATGACGACCCCAGGCACGACCCCGGGCGCGTCCCGGGGCGTCGGACGACGCGCGGTGGGCGGCCTCGTGGCCGCGGTGCTGGTGCTGGGCGGGGCGACGACGTCGGCCACGGTGACGGCGGGCGTCCAGGCGGCGCCGGCTGCGGCCGACCCCATCGACGACCAGCGGGCGGCGGCGGAGGCGAAGCAGCGCGCGAAGGAGCGCGAGCGCGACAGCCTCCAGGAGGAGCTCGAGGACACCAACGCCAAGTTCCGGCAGGCGGTGCTCGACCTCAACGAGGTCGAGGGGCGGCTCCCGGTGGCGCAGGCGGCGCTCGACGCGGCCGAGGCCAGGCTCGAGGAGGCGCGCCGCAAGGCCGCGATCCTCGCGCAGCGCCTCGCGGACGCGGAGGCCGAGGAGGCCGCCGTGTCGGGCCGGATCGACGCCGGCAAGGGCAAGGTCGAGGCGGCGCGGGCGGACGTCGTGCAGATGGCCCGCCAGGCGTACCGCAACGGTGACGACACCACCACGCTCGGCCTCGTCACCGGCGCGCAGTCGACGGAGGACTTCCTGGCGGAGTTCGCCGTCTCGTCGTCGGCGGCCCGCAGTCAGGCGCGCACCCTCACCGACCTGCAGGACGCCGAGGCGGTGGCCCGCAACCAGCAGGCCCGCCTCGACGCGATCCGCGCGGCGATCGCCGACCTCAAGCGCGAGGCCGACGCCAACGTGGCCGCGGCGGAGAAGGCGCAGCGCGAGGCCGCGGACCGCAAGGCCGAGGTCGAGCGGCTCATCGCCAAGCAGCGCAAGCTCAAGGCGTCGATCGAGTCGCAGAAGGCGAACGCGCTCGCGGAGCTCAAGCAGAACGAGAAGGCGCAGCAGAGCCTCGAGTCCGAGCTCAAGGTCATCATCCAGAAGCAGAAGGCCCGCGACGCCCGCCTGGAGGAGCAGCGGCGCAAGGCCGAGGAGGAGGCCCGACGCAAGGCCGCCGCCGAGCGCAAGTCCAGCAGCAGCGGCGGCGGGGGCGGCGGCTCCAGCTCCGGCGGGGGGTCGAGCTCCGGCGGCGGAGGTGGCGGGGGCGGCTCGTCGTCCTCGTCGGGCTCGTTCCTCGGCTGGCCGACGAACTACCACGTCGTGACCAGCTCGTACGGGATGCGGTTCCACCCGATCCTGCACTACTGGCGCCTGCACGCCGGCACGGACATCCGCACCTACTGCGGCACCCCGATCTACGCGGCGCAGAGCGGCTACGTGGAGCAGGCGTACTACGGCAGCGGGCCGGGCAACAACGTGCTCATCAACCACGGCACCTACAAGGGCAACAACGTCATGACGCGCTACCTGCACATGACCTACGACACCGTGCGGGTGGGTCAGTACGTCGACAAGGGGCAGGTCATCGGCTACTCCGGCTCGACGGGCACCGCGGAGGCGTGCCACCTGCACTTCGAGGTGTACGTCAACGGCAGCACCACGGATCCGATGGGCGGCTGGCTCAACTGACGCCCGTCCGCGGACCGCGGAAAAGCCCTGGCCACCCCCGGCGGCTCCCGTATCCTGGGTCGTCGCGAGACCGCGACCCCGGGAGGAGGGAACCATGTCGAGGGCCAACGGCGGGGCCAAGAAGAAGCAGGGCGACCCGCGCACGATCGTGGCGAACAACAAGAAGGCACGCCACGACTACGTGATCGAGGACGTCGTCGAGGCAGGGATCGTCCTGTCCGGCACCGAGGTCAAGGCGCTGCGCATGGGGCGGGCGTCGCTCCTCGACGGGTACGCCGCCATCGACCACGGCGAGGCCTGGCTCGAGAACGTGCACATCCCGGAGTACTTCCAGGGCACCTGGAACAACCACGCGCCGCGCCGCAAGCGCAAGCTCCTGCTGCACCGCGAGGAGATCGACCGGCTGGGCGTGAAGTCGCGGGAGAAGGGCCACACCCTCATCCCGCTGAGCCTGTACTTCCTCGACGGGCGCGCCAAGGTCGAGATCGCGCTGGCGCGCGGCAAGAAGGAGTACGACAAGCGGCAGACGCTCCGCGAGAAGCAGGACATGCGCGAGGCGCAGCGCGCGATCCGGCACCAGGAGCTCCTGGGCTGAGCGGGTCGGCTGAGCGGGACGCAGTCACCCGGGGCGCGGAAATAACGGCGCGGCCGGTGCGGTTCTTCCTCTAGACTGGAGGACGTCGGTGCGGGGCTCCCCGTGGCCGGCAGGGTCGGCAGACCCGGTTGAAAAATGCATAGGGGCTGATCGGTTTCGACGGTGGTCGTGCTTCGTGGAGAAGCGGGCCGAGGATGCAGGCTCATCTCGTTAACGCTTTGCCTGCAAACCTATAGGTGCCGATAACAAGCGCACCGACTTCGCCCTCGCCGCCTGAGCGAGCCTCGAAGTCCGTGAGCCCGGGATCGCTCTCGACCCGGTAGCTCACGTCATCTAGAGAGCCACTGCTCGCCGCCCTCGTCACCGGGGCGGCGGGGACACCTAGGTGACTGGGCCCGTCCGCACCTTGTCTGCGTGAGTGCGGGGGCCGAGAAAAGCACAGCAGGCTGCGCCCGGAGAAGTCCTCGAAAGGCGCCACCGGACCCGGGTTCGATTCCCGGCAGCTCCACCCCTGCGACAGGCGGGCCACCCTCACGGTGGCCCGCCTGTCGTGCGTCCCGGGCCTGCGCCCGAGGGCGTGCGAGCCATTGCTTCGGACCCCGTACATTTCGTTAGGGTGGCCGGATGCCGCACGCCGCCGACGTCGTCCCCGCCCCCGTGTCCCTGCACGCCGAGGGGGAGATGCCCACCCTGCGCGACGGGGCGCGGGTCGCCGCCCACCCCGACCTCCGCCCGGCCGCCCGGTGGTGGCGGCGGGTGAGCGAGGACGCGTTCGGCCTCGACCTGGTGCCCGGCGCGTCGGGCGCCCCGCACGGCGACCCGGCCACGGACGGGGCCGACGTCGTGTTCGACGTCGCCCCGACGCTCGCCGAGGGCGCCTACCGGCTGACGGTCGAGGACGACGCGGGCCGCGCCGTCGTGCGCGTGGCCGCCGCGGACCTCGCCGGGGCACACGCTGCGGCGCAGACCCTGCGCCAGCTCGCCGGGCCGCAGGCGTTCCGCCGCGCCGGGAGCGCGCCGCTCGCCCTGCCCGCCGTGACGATCGAGGACGGGCCGCGGTTCGGCTGGCGCGGGGTGCTGCTCGACGTCGCGCGGCATTTCCTGCCGAAGGCGGACGTGCTGCGCTTCGTGGACCTCGCGGCTGCCCACCACCTCAACGTGCTGCAGCTGCACCTCTCGGACGACCAGGGCTGGCGGATGGAGGTCCAGCGCTACCCGCGCCTCACCGAGGTCGGGTCGTGGCGACGCGAGTCGGGCGTCGGCACCTGGCGCGCGGGCCGGTACGACGGTCGTCCCCACGGCGGGTTCTACACCCGCGACGACCTGCGCGAGATCGTCGTGTACGCGCGCGAGCGCGGCGTGACCGTGGTGCCCGAGATCGGCTCGCCCGGTCACGTGCAGGCCCTGCTGACCGCCTACCCGGAGTTGGCCGCGCGCCCCGGTGCGCACGAGGTGCGCACCACCTGGGGCATCAGCGAGGACGTGATCGACCCGTCTCCCGCGGCCGTCGAGTTCTTCGCCGGCGTGCTCGACGAGGTGTGCGAGGTCTTCGACTCCCCGTTCGTCGCGCTGGGCGGCGACGAGGTGCCGGTGGTGGCGTGGCGGGAGCGCCCCGAGATCGTGGCGCGCGCCGCCGACCTCGGCCTCCTCGGGCCCGACGGCGAGGGGGACGTGGCCCGGCTGCACGGCTGGTTCCTCGCGCGGCTCGCGGACCACCTGCGGTCCCGGGGCCGCCGCGCCGTCGTGTGGGACGAGGCGTTCGGGCCCGACCTGCCGCGCGACGTCGTGGTCACCTGCTGGCGCGGCCACGCGGTGGCGGCCGACGCCCTCGCCGCGGGGCACGACGTCGTGCTGGCGCCCGAGCAGGAGGTCTACCTCGACCACCGCGCCGGCGCCGGCGACGACGAGCCCGTGCCGGTCGGCTTCGTCCGGACGGTCGACGACGTGCGCGCGTTCGAGCCGTTCCCGGCCGGCCTGCTGGCCGCGCGTCCCGAGCTGGCGGGCGACCTGCCCGGCACGCTGCTGGGCGCCCAGGCGCAGGTGTGGAGCGAGCACCTCGACTCCGTGCGGCGCGTCGACTACGCAGCGTTCCCGCGCCTCGTCGCCTTCGCCGAGGCCGTCTGGAACCCCGCGGCGGAGGGCTTCGACGAGCGGCTGCGCGGCGCGCACCTGGCGCGCCTGGACGCGGCGGGCGTCGAGTACCGGCCGCTCGACGGCCCGCACCCGTGGCAGCAGCGGCCCGGCGTGGTCGGCTACCCGCGCGACCTGGCGACCGAGCGTGCCGCGGCCGGGTGGACCGGGATGGGGGGCTGGGTCGAGGGCCGCGGCGGGGCCGAGCCGGACGCGTAGGCGCCGGACGCGTCGCCGGCGGGCCGGCGACGGCTCAGCGGCCGGCCGGCACCGGCTCGGGCGCGTCGTCGGGTGCCTCGTCCGGAGCCGGGGGGACGGGTGCGCCGGGGTCGCGCGGGCCGTCCTCGGGGCCGCCGTGGGGTCCGTGCGGCGCGCTGCCGCCCGCGTCGGCCGCCGGCCGGGTGCGCCGACGCAGCCACCGGAACCCCAGGTAGCCGAGCGCCGCGAGGACGAGCCAGGGGAGCAGGACCCCGAGCACGAGGACGATCGTCTGCAGGGTCGTGACCAGCGCGTGCCACCCGGACGTCAGCCCGCCGACGAAGCCGCCCCGCGTCGCCGCCGCGGTCAGCGGCTCGGGGACGATCTGCACGTCGAGCGTCGACATCGCGACCTGGTCGGAGAGGCGCTGTCGCTGCGCCGTGAGCGCGTCGAGGTCCGCCTGCCGGGTGGACAGCTCCTGTTCCACCTGGAGCAGGTCCTCGGTGGTGCCGGCCGTCTTCATGAGGTCGCGGAGCCGGTCGGTCGAGGTGCTCAGCGCGGCGATGCGGGCGTCCAGGTCCTGCCCCTGGCCGGTGACGTCCTCGGTCTGCACGTCGACGTCCTCGACCGCACCGAGCTTGTCCAGCGCCTCCACGGCGCCCGTCATCCGGTTCGCCGGCAGCCGCACGGTCATCGAGGCGGTGCCGGGGGAGTCGGCCGTCGTGGCCGTCTCGGTGCGCCGCTCCACCCGCCCGCCGGCCTCCTCCACGAGCCGGGCGAGCCTGCTCGCCGCGGCGGCGGGGTCGTCGGCGACGACGGTGGCGCTGCCGGTGGTGACGATCTCGCGGTCCGCCGCGGCGGCGGGGTCGGCCTCCGCGAGGCTCTCGCTCGCGCCCGCCGCGGACACGTCCGCCGTGCCGTCCTCCGAGCCCGCCGCGGAGCCGGCCCCCTGGTCGGGCACGGAGGAGGCGTCGCCCCCGGATCCTGACGAGCAGCCTGCGACGAGGAGCAGCAGCGTCGCCGCCAGGGCGACGACGGCGGCGGGCGCGCGTCGGCCCCGGGCAGGTCGGGGGGAGGCAGGCATGGCTCCGAGCGTAGGGCGGGCGTGCGTCGCCGCTGGTCCGGACCGCGGGATCGTGACCGGACCGTGGCGAGACCGTGATCTTCACCCGCTCCACGGGCCACGCGAGGGCCCGCCCGTGGTAAGCGCGCCGGGACTCGCCGCCGCCGACCGCGTCCCGGTGGCGGCATCCGTCACGATCCGGTAACGCGCGCACGGGCGGGGCGGGCGCGGATTGACAGGACCCTTGTTAAGACGCTGTACTAACAAACATGTCCACGCCGACGACGCGCACAGCACGACGAGGTCTGGGTGCCGGCCTGCGAGCCACCTCCAAGGTGCTCCCCGAGCACGCCCGGGCGCACAACCGTTCGCTCGTGCTCCAGCACCTGTTCCACGAGGGGCCCACCTCCCGCGCCGACCTCGCCCGTGCGACGTCGCTGACGCGCGTGACGATCTCCGACCTGGTCAACGTGCTCCTCGCCGAGGGGCTCGTCGAGGAGCTCGGCGTGCAGCCGGGCCGCCGGGTCGGCAAGCCCGCGATCCTCGTCGGGATGCGCACGGACGCCTACCAGATCGTGGCCGTCGACCTGTCGGACGACGCGGTGATGCGCGGCGCCGTCATGACCCTCACCGGCGAGGCCGTGGTGCGCCGCTCCCTGCCCGTCGCCGGGCACGTGGGCGACGAGCTCGTGGACCTCCTGACGCGCTTCGCGCGCACCCTCATCTCCGCGGCCACGCGCCCCGTCATCGGGGTCGGCGTCGGCTCTCCCGGTGTCGTCGACGACGAGGGCCGGATCGTCGAGGCCCCGAACCGACAGTGGGTCGACCTGCCGCTCGGCGCGCTGCTCACCGACCGGCTGGCCCTGCCCGTGCACGTCGCCAACGACGCCAACTCCGCCGCGCTGGGGGAGTACACCTACGGCGGCGCCGCCGACTCCATGCTCGTCCTCACGGTCGGGCAGGGCGTGGGTGCCGGCGTGATGGTCGACGGCTCCCGCGTGCACGGCTCGGCCGACGCCGCCGGCGAGCTCGGCCACGTCACGGTCGTCGACGACGGCGAGCTGTGCGCCTGCGGGCGCCGCGGCTGCCTCGAGACCGTGCTCGGCGTGCCGGCCCTGCGCCGCGCCGTCGCCGGGCTGGACCCCGCCGAGGCCGACGAGGCGCTCGCGGGCGTCGGGCGCACGCTCGGCGTCGCCCTCGCCCCCGTCGTGGGCGCCCTGAACCTGGCCGAGGTGCTGCTCAGCGGCCCGGCCGACCTGCTCGACGGCGCGCTGCGCACCGCCGCCCTGCAGACGCTGACCGACCGCACGATGCCGGCCACCGCGGCCGGACTGCGGCTCCGGATGGCCACCCTCGACGAGGACGTCGTCCTCGCCGGCGCAGCCGTCCTGGTGCTCGCCGCCCAGCTCGGGGTCTCCTGACCCCCGACGGACGTCCGCACCGAAGGCGCCGTTCCTGGCGCCGTCCTGCACAGATCGAGAGGAATCCCCAGTGAAGAGGACCCGTGTCGTCGCCACCGGCGTGGCGACGAGCCTGACCCTGGCGCTCGCGCTCGCCGCGTGCGCGCCCGCCGACGAGGAGGGCAACGGTGGCGAGGCCGCCGGCACCCCCGAGGCCGGCAACATCACCCTGTGGCTCGCCGGCGCGGACACGAACGACGACCTGCGCAAGTACCTCGTCGACACGTTCGCCGAGGAGAACCCCGGCTCGACGCTGACGATCGAGGAGCAGGACTGGACCGACCTGGTCACCAAGCTCACGACCGCGCTGCCGGACGCCACCAACACGCCGGACGTCGTCGAGATCGGCAACACGCAGGCCCCGACGTTCACGTACGCGGGCGCGTTCCGCGAGATCTCCCCCGAGCTGTACGAGGAGCTGGGCGGCGACAAGCTGCTGCAGTCCTTCGTCGACGCCGGTTCGATCGACGACACGAAGTACGCGCTGCCCTACTACTACGGCTCGCGCTTCATGTTCTACCGCAAGGACATCTGGAAGAAGGCCGGGCTCGAGGTCCCCACGACGCTCGAGGAGTTCGACAAGTCCGTCAAGGAGCTGACGACCAAGAAGCAGTCCGGCTTCGCGATCGGCGGCCAGGACTGGCGCAACGGCATCTCCTGGGTCTTCGCGAACGGCGGCGAGCTCGCGGTCAAGGACGGCGACCAGTGGACCTCCACGCTGTCCGACCCGAAGACCGTCAAGGGCCTGGAGCAGTGGCAGGACGTGTACGAGAACGCGTCCAACCTCCCCGCCACTGCCAAGGACGAGGCGTACTGGGACTTCATCAACGACGGCACCGACGGCGAGGCCCCCTCGGGCGCGACGATCATGGCGCCGGGCTGGGCCCGCTGGTCCATCGGCGACATGACCAAGGGTGACGACGGCAAGGAGGTCCGCGACGGCATGGCGGACGACTCCACGTACGACATCTTCACGCTCCCGGGCGTGGACGGCGGCGTCGCCCCCGTCTTCGCCGGTGGCTCGAACCTCGCCGTCTCGGCGAAGTCGCAGCACCCGGAGCTCGCCGACAACCTGCTGAAGATCATCTACTCGGACGAGTACCAGACGATGCTCGCGAAGGCGGGCCTCGGCCCGGCCAACTCGGACTTCGACAAGTTCATGACGGTCGACGCCGACGGCAACCCGAACAAGTTCGGCGAGGCCGCCGTGGAGTCCGCGCAGGCCTCCAAGCTGACCCCTGCCGCGCCGGGCTGGGCCGCCGTCGAGGGCGCCTCCGTCTACGAGGAGATCTTCCAGAAGATCGCCGAGGGCGGCGACGTGACCGCCATCGCCAAGGAGTACGACGCGAAGCTCACGCCGATGCTCAACGGCCAGGCGGGCTGACCTCCTCAGCCCCCACCCCCGACGGGCGGAGCGGTGCCACCGAACCGGTGCCGCTCCGCCCGTCACCCACGACCCCGGGAAGGAGGACCGCATGACCACCACGACGCCGCCCGCGTCCCCCATCGCGATCCGCCGTCGGCGCCAGCCGGCCACCCCCTACCTCCTGCTGATCCCCGCCGTGCTGATCCTCCTGGTCGGCCTCGGGTACCCCGTGTACTGGCAGGTCGTGACCTCGCTGCAGGAATACGGGATGATGCAGCAGTTCGGCGCGCCCCCGACCTTCGCGGGCCTCGACAACTACGCCCGCATCTTCACCGACGACCGCCTCTGGACCGTCGTGTGGCGCTCGGTCCTCTTCTGCCTGGTGAACGCGTTCCTCACGGTGGCGATCGGCCTCGGCCTCGCGCTGCTGATGAAGGCCGTGCACGGCGCGGTGCGCATCATCATGCAGGTGGTGCTCCTGCTGGCCTGGGCCACCCCGCTCGTGGCCGCGGTGACCGTCTTCCGGTGGCTCTTCGACTACCGCACGGGCGTCGTCAACTGGGTGCTGGTGCAGCTCGGCATGGACCAGTTCCAGGGGTACGCCTGGTTCGCGCAGCCGAGCACGTTCTTCGTCGTCGCGACGATGGTCATCGTCTGGATGTCCGTGCCGTTCGTCGCGATGTCCCTGTACGCCGGCCTCACGCAGGTCTCCGAGGAGGTCCTCGAGGCCGCGCGGCTCGACGGCGCTCGCCCGGCGCAGATCCTGCGCCACATCCTGCTGCCGCTGGTCCGCCCGGTCCTCGCCATCGTGCTGCTGCTGCAGATCATCTGGGACCTGCGCGTCTTCGCGCAGATCCGCCTGCTGCAGGACGCCGGTGCCCCGATCTCCGAGACGAACCTGCTGGGCAACTTCATCTACGAGCTCGGCATCGGCAGCCAGGACTTCTCCGGCGCCGCCGCCGTCTCGATCTTCGTCCTGCTGCTCACGGTGCTGCTCGCCGCGCCGTACGTGCGCAGCCTCATGAAGGAGGACGCCGCATGACCGCCGCGACCGAGACCGCCCCGCGCACCGTCGCGGCCGCGGACCGGGGAAGCCGGCCCGTGGCCCGCCGCCCCCGTCCGCGCCTGGGCAAGGTCCTGCTCGGCGTCCTGGGGATCGCGCTGTCGCTGGTGTGGGCGTTCCCCGTCTACTGGATGCTGCTGTCGGCGGTCACGCCGGCCGCCCGCCTCAAGGCGAGCACGCCGAGCTTCCTGCCCTCGCACTTCACCCTCGCCAACTTCTCGAGCGTCCTGACGGGCTCCGGGTTCGGCGGCGCCCTGCGGATGAGCCTCATGATCACGGGCGTGACCATCGTGCTGGTCCTGGCGTTCGCGTTCCTCGCGGCGCTGGCCATCAGCCGCTGGCGCTTCCGTGGGCGCACCAGCTTCGTGCTGGCCGTGCTGTTCATCCAGATGCTGCCGGCCGAGGGCCTGTTCATCGCGCAGTACAAGATGCTCTCGTCGGTGGGGGAGAGCGCGCCGATGTTCGGCCTCAATTCCGTGCTCGGCATCTCGATCCTCTACACGGCGACCCTGGTGCCCTTCACGATCTGGATGCTGCGCGGCTTCGTCGCCGGCGTCCCCGCCGAGCTGGAGGAGGCGGCCATGGTCGACGGGCTCTCCCGCACCAAGGCCTTCCTGCGGATCACGTTCCCGCTGCTCGCACCCGGCCTCGTCGCGTCGGGCGTGTACGCGTTCCTCCAGGCGTGGAACGAGTTCACGACGGCGCTGGTGATCCTGCCCGCGGAGAGCGCGCAGACCCTGCCGATCTGGCTGCGCAGCTTCCTGTCGGCGTCGGCCAACCGCGGGATCGACTGGGGCGAGGTCATGGCGGCCTCCACCCTCATCGCGGTCCCGGTGATCGTCTTCTTCCTCTTCGTGCAGGGCCGGATGACGTCCGGCCTGGTGTCCGGGGCGGTGAAGGGCTGACGTGGACAACACCCTGATCGGCGGGCCCACCGTCGGGCTCGACATCGGCGGCACGAAGACGCTCGCCGTCCTGCTGGACGCCGACGGCAACGCCGTGGCGCAGGCGCGCCTGGCCACCGAGCGCGGCCCGCGCGGCGTCGTGGCCGGCGCGGCCCGCGCCGCCCGGCAGGTCGCGGAGCAGGCCGGGCTCGACGTCGCCGACCTCGTCGGCGTGGGCGTGGGCATGCCCGGCCTCGTCGACCCCGGCGCGGGCACCGTCCGGCACGCCGTGAACGTCGGCGTGGACGCCGCGCCCCTCGCGCTCGCGCAGCTGCTCGGCGCCGAGCTGGGCGGCCTCCCTGTCGGCCTGGAGAACGACCTCAACGTGGCGGCCCTCGGCGCCGCCCACCTCGAGGCCGCCGCGACCGGGCGGTCCCGCTCGACGATCGACCTCGCGTTCCTCGCGCTCGGCACCGGGCTCGCGGCGGGGCTCGTCCTCGACGGGCGGCTGCGGCGCGGCGCCGGCGGGGCCGCGGGCGAGATCGGGCACGTGCCCGTCGACCCGGCGGGCCCGGTCTGCCCCTGCGGGCAGCGGGGCTGCCTGGAGCTCTACGCCTCCGGCACCGCCGTGGCCCGGCTGTGGCCGGCCCGGACCGGGCGCCCGGCGCCCGTCGAGCTCTTCGAGGCGGCCGAGCGCGGCGTCCCCGCGGCCGTCGAGGCCCGCGAGGCGTACGCGTCGGCGGTCGCTGCGGCGGTCCGGATGCTCGTGCTGACCGTCGACGTGCCGCAGGTGGTGCTCGGCGGCGGGGTGGCCCAGCTCGGCCAGCCGTTGCTCGAGGTCGTGCGCGCCGCCCTCGCCCGCGAGTCGCAGGCGTCCGGCTTCCTGTCCTCGCTCCGGCTCGCCGACCGAGTCACGCTCGCCCCGAGCCACGTGCCCGTGGGCGCCGTGGGCGCGGCCGTCGTGGGCCGGTCCGTGGCGGCCCCCTCCGTCTCGGGAAAGGTGGCGTCATGAGGCGCACCGCGCTCACGGCCGCCGCGGCCGGGCTGGCCACGCTCGCCCTCGCCGGATGCTCCGCGCTGGGCGGCGAGCCCGAGGCGGAGGCCTCGGACTCCGACGTCACGATGTGGCTGGTCGGCACGGACACCACGCCGGAGCTGCGCGAGTACCTGGTGACCACGTTCGAGGACGAGCACCCCGGGGCCACGCTGACGATCGAGCAGCAGGAGTGGTCGACGCTCGTCGACGACCTCACCGAGGCTCTGGACGACCCGGCGACCACGCCGGACGTCGTCGAGATCGGCAACACCCAGTCGCCCACGTTCACCACGTCCGGCGCGTTCCGCGAGATCTCGCCGGACCTGTACGAGGAGCTCGGCGGCGAGAAGCTGCTGCAGTCCTTCGTCGACGCCGGCTCGGTCGACGGCACGCACTACGCGCTCCCGTACTACTTCGGCTCGCGCTACGTGTTCTACCGCAAGGACGTCTGGCAGGCCGCGGGCTTCGAGAAGCCGTCGACGCTCGCCGAGTTCGGCGAGACCGTCAAGGCGCTCACGGACGACGACCACGCGGGCTTCGCGATGGGCGGCCAGGACTGGCGCAACGGCATCTCCTGGGCGTTCGCGACCGGCGGCGAGCTCGCCGTCAAGAAGGGCGACGACTGGGTCTCGACCCTGTCCGACCCGAAGACCGTCAAGGGCCTCGAGATGTGGCAGGACGTGTACCGCAACGCGTCGTACCTGCCGTCGACGGAGAAGGACGTCTCGTACTGGGACTTCCTCAACGACGGCGTCGAGGAGACGCCGCCCGCGGCCGCCACGATCATGGCGCCCGCCTGGGCGCGGTGGTCGATCGGCGACCTGGTGCGCAACGACGAGGGAAAGCTCGTGCGCGACGGGATGAAGGACACGTCGAAGTTCGACATCTTCGCCCTGCCCGGGGTGGACGGCGGCCTCGCGCCGGTGTTCGCCGGCGGGTCCAACATCGCGATCTCCGCGACGTCGCCCCGGCCCGAGCTGGCCGAGGACGTGCTGCGCGTCGTCTTCTCGGACGAGTTCCAGACCCGCCTCGCGAAGAGCGGGCTGGGGCCGGCCAACTCCGACGCGCAGGAGGCCATGAAGGGCGACAAGTACGGCCGCGCCCTGGTGCGGACGGCGCTCGCCTCGAAGCTCACCCCCGCGGCGCCCGGCTGGGCGTCGATCGAGGAGGAGGGCGTGTACGAGGACCTCTTCGGCCGGATCGCGGACGGCGGCGACGTCGAGGCGCTGGCGCGGGAGTTCGACGCCCGCATCACGCCGATGCTCAACGCGCCGGTCGCCGAGCCCGAGGACTGAGGGGCGCCCGGCGACGGCCGGGCGCCCGCCATGATGTGATGCCGTGGGCGACCCTGGCGCCCACGGACGTGACGACGGCCCGCCTGCCGGGCCGCACGAGAGACCCGCACGAGATACTTGGAGAGCCGCATGGAAGTCGTGATCGCCCCCGCCGAGGAGCTGGCCGTGCTCGCGGCCGACGCGATCGAGACGCTGCTGCGCCGCGACCCCGCCACCGTGCTGGGCCTGGCGACCGGGTCGAGCCCGCTGAAGGTGTACGACGAGCTGGCGCGCCGCCACCGCGAGGAGGGGCTGTCGTTCGCGCGTGCCCGCGGCTTCATGCTCGACGAGTACGTGGGGCTGCCCGCGGACCACCCGCAGCGGTACCGCAACGTCATCGAGACCGAGATCGCCTCGCGGGTCGAGTGGCCCGCGGACCAGGTGTCCGGGCCGGACGGCCTGGCCGAGGACCTGCCGGCGGCGTGCGCCGCCTACGAGCAGGCGATCACCGACGCCGGCGGCGTCGACCTGCAGATCCTCGGGATCGGCACGGACGGGCACATCGCGTTCAACGAGCCGGGCTCCTCGCTCGCGTCGCGCACGCGGATCAAGACCCTGACGCACCAGACGCGCGTGGACAACGCGCGGTTCTTCGACGACGACGTGGACCAGGTGCCCACCCACTGCCTCACGCAGGGCCTGGGCACGATCATGTCCGCGCGCCACCTGGTGCTGCTGGCCACGGGGCGCGGCAAGGCCGAGGCGGTGCACCAGCTCGTCGAGGGCCCGATCTCCGCGATGTGGCCGGGCACGGTCATGCAGATGCACCCGCACGCCACGGTGCTGGTCGACGACGCGGCGGCCTCCCGCCTGCAGCTCGGCGACTACTACCGCCAGACCTTCGCGTCCAAGCCGGACTGGCAGGGTCTGTGATCCGTACCCGGATCCGGGGCACGGGGGCGGGGGTGGCCCGGGAGCGTCGGGGGGTGCGTCGTAGACTTCCCGGCATGAGCGATCCCCTCTCCACCCCGCCCGCCGACCCCTCGCAGGACACCGGGGCCGGCACCAGCGTGCTGGAGCGCCCGGACACCCGCGAGCAGGCGGCGGAGCCGGGCGACCACGAGCGCTTCGCGCACTACGTGCGCAAGGAGAAGATCATGGAGTCGGCCCTGTCGGGCAAGCCTGTGATCGCGCTCTGCGGCAAGGTGTGGGTGCCGGGCCGCGACCCGGCGAAGTTCCCGGTCTGCCCGGTCTGCAAGGAGATCTACGACGGTCTCCGCGACCCGCAGGACGGCGAGGGCGGCGAGGGCGACTCCGGCAAGTGAGCGCGCAGCCGCTGAACGAGCCCGAGCCCACCCCCGACCCCGACGGCTTCGACCTGTTCGCCGCTGCGGCGGAGCCCGCCGCGAAGCCGCTGCCGCAGTCGCCGTCGTCGGCCGCGGCGTCCCACCTGAGCCCGGCGTTCCCGCGCCGCGCCCCGTGGGGCACCGCGTCCAACCTCCGCGCCTGGCAGGCGGAGGCGCTGGAGCTGTACCGGCAGCGTGACCCGCGCGACTTCCTCGCGGTCGCGACGCCGGGCGCCGGCAAGACGACGTTCGCGCTGCGCATCGCCACCGAGCTGCTCGAGGCGGGTCTCGTGCGTCGCGTGACGGTCGTCGCGCCCACCGAGCACCTCAAGCACCAGTGGGCGGACGCCGCCGCGCGCGTCGGCATCCGGATCGACCCGTCGTTCAAGAACAGCCAGGGCCGGCACGGCTCGCACTACGACGGCGTCGCCCTCACGTACGCGCAGGTGGCGGCCAAGCCGGCGCTGCACCGCGCCCGCACGGAGGCGGCCCGCACGCTCGTCATCCTCGACGAGGTGCACCACGGCGGCGACGCCCTGAGCTGGGGCGACGCGGTGCGCGAGGCGTTCGAGGACGCCACGCGGCGCCTCGCGCTGACGGGCACGCCGTTCCGGTCGGACACCGCGCCGATCCCGTTCGTCACGTACGAGGAGGACCGGGACGGCATCCGCCGGTCCAAGGCGGACTACACGTACGGCTACGGCGACGCGCTGCGCGACCACGTCGTGCGGCCGGTGCTGTTCATGACGTACTCGGGCAACATGCGCTGGCGCACCAAGGCGGGCGACGAGGTCAGCGCCCGCCTCGGCGAGGCGATGACCAAGGACATGCACGCCCAGGCGTGGCGCACCGCGCTGGACCCGAACGGCGAGTGGATCCCGTCGGTCCTCGCGGGGGCGGACAAGCGGCTCACCGAGATGCGCCGCGCCGTCCCGGACGCGGGCGGCCTGGTCATCGCGACGGACCAGACCGACGCGCGCGCGTACGCCGGTCACCTCGCGCGCCTCACGGGGCAGAGCCCCACGGTGGTGCTGTCGGACGACGACGGCGCGAGCGCCCGCATCGACGAGTTCGCTCAGGGGACCTCGCGATGGATGGTCGCCGTGCGGATGGTGTCCGAGGGGGTGGACGTGCCGCGGCTCGCCGTCGGCGTCTACGCCACGAGCACCTCCACGCCCCTGTTCTTCGCGCAGGCCGTCGGCCGCTTCGTGCGCGCCCGCAAGCGCGGCGAGACGGCGTCGGTGTTCCTGCCGAGCGTGCCGCTGCTGCTGGAGCTGGCCAACGGCATGGAGATCGAGCGGGACCACGCGCTGGACCGCCCGAAGACGGCCGAGGAGCAGGGGATCGAGTACGACCCCGAGGCGGAGCTGCTCGCGGCGGCCAACCGGGAGGAGAAGGCGTCGGGAGAGCTCCTGGGCTCGTTCGAGGCACTCGAGGCGCAGGCCTCCTTCGACCGGGTGCTGTTCGACGGCGGCGAGTTCGGCACCGGCGCGGACGTCGGCTCCGCGGAGGAGCTCGACTTCCTCGGGCTGCCGGGCCTGCTCGAGGCCGACCAGGTGACCACGCTGCTGCGCCAGCGGCAGGCGCAGCAGGTGCGCGGCCGGGGCGGCGCGACGGCGTCCGAGGCGGCGCTGGAGCAGTCGGAGGCCGAGCACCGGCGCGCCGCCGACCTGCGCAAGGAGCTGTCTAAGCTGGTGTCCGCCTGGGCGCGCAAGAGCAGCACGCCGCACGGGTCGGTGCACAACGAGCTCCGGCGCCGCTGCGGCGGCCCCGAGGTGCCGCTGGCCACGGCCGAGCAGCTCACCGCCCGCGTCGAGATGGTGCGCGGCTGGTTCGTGGGGAAGCGCTAGGCGACCCGCCGGTCAGGCCAGGACGAGGTCCACGGTGGGGATGGCGGGGTCGCCGGCGGAGAGCCGGCGGCCGCCGCGCGGCAGCTCCGCGCGGGCCTGCAGGTGGTGCCGGGCGGCGTTCTGCACGCCGTAGGCGCCCACCCACCGGGAGTCGACGGCGCCGTCCACGACCAGCGGGACCAGCAGGTTGCGCAGGTCGGCGCGCCCGCCGTCTCCGGCGCCGTCCTCCGCGTCCCGTCCGGCGTCGGCCGTCGCGCCGTCCTCGGGCGACCAGGCGACCACGAGGTCGTCGGGCCCGGTCACGAGCACCTCCTCGACGGCGCGGCCGTCGGGCCCGTAGCGCCGGGCGGCGCCCTTGCGGCCGCCCTGGCTGGTCTTGTGGGTGGAGGCCTTCGCCACCGGCTGCAGCACGCCCGACGCGTCGGCGCGGGCCACGAGCTTGTAGACCATGCCGCAGGTGGGCGCGCCCGATCCGGTCACCAGCGACGTGCCCACGCCGTAGACGTCGACCGGCATCGCCGCGAGGCCCGCGATCGCGTGCTCGTCGAGGTCCGACGTCACCACGATCTTCGTGCCCGTGGCGCCGAGCTCGTCGAGCTGGCGCCGCACCTCGACCGCGAGCACGCCCAGGTCGCCGGAGTCGAGGCGCACCGCACCCAGGGACGGGCCGCCGGCGGCGATCGCGTTCTCGACGCCCCGTCGCACGTCGTACGTGTCGACCAGGAGGGTGGTGCCCGGGCCCAGCGAGGCGATCTGCGAGTCGAAGGCCGACCGCTCGTCGTCGTGCAGCAGGGTGAACGCGTGCGCGGCCGTGCCGATCGTGTCGAGCCCGTACCGCATGCCCGCCTCGAGGTTCGACGTGCCGGCGAACCCGCCCACGACGGCGGACCGCGCGGCCGCGACCGCGGCCTGCTCGTGCGCGCGTCGCGACCCCATCTCCAGCACGGGCCGGTCGACGGCGGCGCTGGTCATGCGCGACGCGGCGGACGCGATGGCCGAGTCGTAGTTGAGGATCGACAGGACGAGCGTCTCCAGCAGCACGGCCTCGGCGAAGGTGCCCTCGACCTGCAGCACGGGCGAGCCGGGGAAGAACACCTCGCCCTCGGCGTACCCCTGGATGGTGCCGGTGAACCGGTAGCCGCGCAGGAAGTCGAGGGTGCGGTCGTCCACGACGCCCGCCCGCTCGAGGTATGCGAGGTCCGCGTCGCCGAAGCGGAAGTGGGCGAGGGCCTCGAGGATGCGCCCGGTGCCCGCGAGCACGCCGTAGCGGCGGCCGGCCGGCAGGCGCCGCGTGAACACCTCGAAGACGCAGTGCCGGTGCGCGGTGCCGTCCGCGAGCGCCGCCTGCAGCATCGTCAGCTCGTAGCGGTCCGTGAGGAGCGCGACCGACGAGCGGACGGACGGGAGCGGGGCGGCCGGGACGGCCTGCAGCGACGGGGCGGCGCCGCCCCGGGGCTCGTCGGTCATGGGGACACGGTAGGGCGCGCGCGCTGGTCCGGCAGGGTGAGGCCCGCCAGGCGGACGGTCGACGACCGCCACCCGGCTGTGCCTAGGGTGGGACGGTGGACGGACGGACGAGGACGCGCGCGGCGGCGGTCGCGACGCAGGTGCAGCGCGAGACGGAGGCGGACGCCACGACGGCCGTCGCCGACCCCTGGATCACGATCGTGTGGAACGACCCGGTCAACCTCATGTCCTACGTGAGCTACGTCTTCGAGAGCTACTTCGGCTACCCGGCCGCGCAGGCGCAGAAGCTGATGATGCAGGTGCACCAGGACGGCCGGGCCGTGGTGTCGTCGGGGCCGCGGGAGCGCATGGAGGTGGACGTGCAGGCGATGCACGGGTTCGGGCTGTGGGCCACGCTGCGCCGGTCGGGCTCGTCGGACGGCGACGCCGAGGGGGGCGGGGCATGACGCCGTTCCGGTCCGCGCCGGCGGGGTACGTCGCGCGCTGGGACGACGTCGAGCGGGAGGTGCTCGCGCGGGTCGCGCGGGACGTCGCGGAGCTGCTGCGCGCCGAGGCGGGTCTGGAGCCGGGGATCGAGGTCGGCGACGGCGTCGCGTTCACGGGCGTGGCGCGCGTGCCGCAGGACCCGGCCGTGCAGCGGCTGCTCCCCGACGCGCACGAGGACGACGCCGACGTCGCCACCGAGTTCCGGCACCTCACCCAGACCGACCTCGCCGCGGGGAAGGTCGCGCGCCTCGTCGCCTTCGCGGACGCCGTCGACTCCCCGGAGGAGCTGCCGGACGACCCGCGGGTGGGCGCCGAGATCGTCGTGCCGCGCGAGGGGGCGCAGGAGTTCGCCGGGGCGTTGACCGACCTGCGCCTCGTCCTCGCCGAGCGCCTCGGCCTGGTCGACGACGACGACGTCGAGTCGCTGCACGACGAGGTCTTCGCCGGCGTCGAGGACGACGACGAGGGCTGGGCGGACGCCGATGACGCGGACGCGGCGGGGGAGAGCGCCGACGACGAGGTCGCCGGCTGGGAGCGCGTCGGACTGTCCGGCGCGGAGCGGCGGTACTGGGGCGGCGTCTTCGTCGCCGCGGGCTTCGCCCAGGAGTCGCTGGTGGAGGAGATGCTCGCGGACCTGCGGGCCGGCCGCCCCACGGCGTGACCGCAGGTCGGGGCGCCGCTGTGGCGGGCGCCACGCCGTGTCGCCGCTCACTCCCCGCCGTTCTGACCGTCCGTCACGACTAGGCTGCCAGGCGTGAACGACGCCCCCATCGGGATCTTCGACAGCGGCGTCGGCGGGCTCACCGTCGCACGCTCCATCCTCGACCAGCTGCCCCACGAGCAGGTGCTCTACCTGGGCGACACGGCCAACAGCCCCTACGGGCCGAAGCCGCTCGCGGCCGTGCGCGCGATGGCGCTCGCCGTGATGGACCGGCTTGTCGACGAGGGCGTCAAGATGCTGGTCATCGCCTGCAACTCCGCCACGGCCGTCGCGCTGCCCGACGCGCGGGAGCGCTACACCGTGCGTCGGGGCATCCCCGTCGTCGAGGTGATCCGCCCCGCGGCCCGGCGCGCGGTCCTCGCGTCGAAGACGGGGCGCATCGGCGTCATCGGCACGAAGGCGACCGTCGACTCGCGCGCCTACGAGGACGCGTTCCACGTGGCTCCCGGGCTGGAGATCACCACCCAGGCGTGCCCGGACTTCGTGCCGCTGGTGGAGCGCGGGCAGACGTCCGGCCCCGAGGTGCTCGAGGTCGCCCACCGCTACCTCGACCCCGTGCGCGCCGCGGGCGTCGACACCCTCGTGCTGGGCTGCACGCACTACCCGCTGCTGGCGGGCGCCGTGTCGTACGTGATGGGCGAGGACGTCACGCTCGTCTCCAGCGCCGAGGAGACAGCGAAGGACGTGTACCGCAACCTCGTGCAGCACGACCTCGAGCGCTCGCCGGACGCCCCGCCGCCCGTGCACCGCTTTCTGTCCACCGGCGACCCCGAGCCGTTCGAGAAGCTCGCGCGCCGCTTCCTGGGACCCGAGGTGGCCCTCGTGGAGGCCGCATGAGGCTCGTGACCGTCGGGGTCTCCGGCTCCTTCCCCGGCCCCGGGTCGCCGGCGTCGACCTACCTGCTGCAGGCGCACGACGGCGAGCGGGAGTGGAACGTGCTGCTCGACCTCGGCAACGGGGGCCTGGGCGCGCTGCAGCGGCACGTCGACCCGCTCGACCTGGACGCCGTCGCGCTGTCGCACCTGCACCCCGACCACTGCGCCGACCTGTCCGGCCTGTACGTGTACCTGCGGTACCACCCGGAGCGGGGCGGCGTGCGCACGGGCGTCGGGCGCCGGCTGCCCGTGCTCGGCCCGGCCGGCACCGCCGAGCGCGCGGCCGCGATGTACGGCCTCCAGCCGGGCGAGTCGATGGACGGCGAGTACGACGTGCGGACCTGGCGGCCCGGGTCCGCGGTGCGCGTGGGTCCGTTCGAGCTGGAGCCGTTCGCCGTCTACCACCCCGTGGAGGCGTACGGGATCCGGGTGACCGGGCCGTCGTCCGTGCGGCCGGGGGAGCGGGTCACGCTGGCCTACTCGGGCGACACCGACGCCTGCGACGGCCTCGTCGCCGGCGCGCGCGGCGCGGACCTGTTCCTCGTCGAGGCGGCGTTCCAGGAGGGTCGGGACGACGGCGTCGAGCGCGGCATCCACCTCACCGGCCGGCGCGCCGGGGAGGCCGCGGCGGCCGCAGGCGTGCGCCGCCTGCTCCTCACGCACCTGCCGGTGTGGAACGCGCCGGACGTCGCGGTCGCCGAGGCGCGCTCCGCCTACGACGGCCCCGTCGAGGTCGCGGTGGCCGGCGGGGTGCACGAGCTGTGACGGGTAGCCTCGGGCCCGTGAGCGCCCCCAGCACCCCCGCCCCGGCCGGACCCGCCGTGCCCGCGAGCCGCGCCGCGTGGCCCGCCGCCGTCTGCGACCTCGTGTGCGTGGTGGTGTTCACCGTGGTGGGCACGATGAGCCACGCGACGTCCGGCGACCTCGGACACGTCGCGATGGTGGGGCTGCCGTTCCTCGTGGGCCTCGCCGTCGGCTGGCTCGCGTCCCGCGCGTGGCGCGCCCCGGCGCGGGTGTGGCCCACCGGCGTGGCCGTGTGGTTCGCGACCGTGGCGCTCGGGCTGCTGCTGCGCCCACTGACGGGCGTCGGCGGCGTCGAGGTGTCCTTCGCGATCGTCACCACGCTGTTCCTCGGCGCGACGATGCTGGGCTGGCGCGCCGTCGCGTCGCTCGTCGCTCGCCGCCGTCGCACCCCCTGAGCGTTGTGAGCGGGCGTTTGGCCCTGTTTCGGTCGCGAAACAGGGCCAAAC